>JAFDAT010000019.1 GCA_019313725.1 Deltaproteobacteria bacterium | reverse complement strand
AAGAATTTTGTCTTTGATGATTTTTTTCAATCGTATTTATTGTTCGCCCATTTAGGAACGTGCATATTGTATACATTGAAGGCTTTATGTGTTGAAAACCAATTGAAGGTGAAACTGAAACCATTTAATAAACGAAAGATAAAATTCTTGGGTTTCACGCCCTTTTTAAGCCACCGACTTAGCACCATTGAAGGCTTTGATTACAATGCAATCCTCTCACCGGCAGAGCCAGCGGCTTAAAAAGGGCGTTATCATAAACCCGACATGCTGTAAAGGGGCATCCACTATCAGGAAGGAAATGACATGGACCTGAATATCAAACATATAGGCATTGTTTGTTTCTGCATCATCATGTTATCCGTCTCCGCTTATGCCGAAACGCAGTATGTCAGCGATCAAATGCATATCACGTTCCGATCCGGGCCCGGAGGAGACAGAAAAATTATTAAACTGCTCGTGTCGGGGCAACCGCTTGAGGTTCTGCAAAAAGAAGGGGAGTGGGCCCAGGTGCGGCGGCCCAACGGCAAAGAAGGCTGGGTGCTGCACCGATACCTTACCACCGCCGAACCCTGTGACATGGTATTCGAACGCCTCAGTTCCAAACACGCAACGCTGACGGAACGCGCCGATGCCCTTAATCGGGAAAACAACACGCTTAAGAATAAAAATGAGGCGCTGATCGCTACGCTGCGCTCCACCCAGGCGGAACTGGAAAAAACACGGAATGCATTTGATGTCCTGACAAAAGAGTCCGCCGCCTACCTGGAGTTGAAAACCAAACACAAAAAAACGACGGTACGGTTGTCAGGGCAGACCCAGCGTGCTGATGACCTTGAAAATGAACTGGCTCAGATAACGAACAACCATAATATAAAATGGTTCCTCAGCGGTGCCGGCATGCTGGTGCTGGGTGTTATCCTGGGCTTGATATCCAGATCCAAAAGCCGCAAACAGTCTTTGCTGTAAAGGAAAAAATTGCCGAAAAGTAAACTTGAGGCGTGGGGCGGGAGATGTGTTTTTCAATCAAGCACATAGTTGCAATGGTTCGTTTATGGTAAAATATTTATGAAAGATAACTGGAACTTTATCGTCATCGGCAGCGGCGTCGCCGGGCTTACTTTTGCGCTTAAAGTAGCCGATTTCGGGACCGTTGCCATCATCACCAAAGAAGGCGTGATGGACAGCAACACGAGTCTCGCCCAGGGCGGCATCGCATCTGTTTTTGGCGAACTCGACTCTTTCGACCTCCACATTCAGGACACCCTTGCATCAGGAGATGGATTGTGCAACCTCGAGGTGGTCAAAAAAGTGGTCCGCAACGGCCCGGACAGAATTCGGGATCTGATACAGCTGGGCGTGAATTTCAACCTCGAAGACACAGAACCCGCTGCCGGTAATCCCCCCCGGCTTGATCTTGGGCGTGAAGGCGGACACTCCAAAAAACGCATTGTTCATGCTCAGGACATGACCGGCAAGGAGCTGGAACGCGTTCTGGTCGAACATGTCCGAAACCACAAGAATATCTCGCTTTTTGAAAACTATATTGCCATCGATTTGATTACCCGCTCCACCAGAATGAAAAGAGGCCTGGTCACAACGGCACATGACGATATCTGCTGTGGTGCCTATGTCCTTGACAAACAGACCCAGCAGGTAAAAACCTTTTATGCCCAAATAACCCTTTTGGCCACCGGCGGTGTCGGAAAGGTCTATCTGTACACCAGCAATCCTGATATCGCCACCGGCGACGGGATTGCCATGGGCTACAGAGCTGGCGCTACACTGGCCAACCTGGAATTCGTACAGTTTCACCCAACCTGCCTGTACCACCCTGAAGCTAAAAATTTCTTGATTTCCGAGGCTGTTCGCGGTGACGGTGGAATACTTGTGGATAAAGCCGGAAATTCATTCATGCATCGATATGATCCGCAAAAAGATCTTGCCTGCCGGGATGTTGTCGCCCGGGCCATCGATACCGAGTTAAAAAAAAGCGGTGCCGATTCGGTGTTCCTCGATATTTCTCAAAGAGAATCGTCATTTATCCGGCAGCGGTTCCCCAACATATATCGCCGCTGCATGGAGCTGGGTTACGATATGACCGTAGAACCGATTCCCGTCGTACCGGCGGCCCATTACATGTGCGGAGGCATCGCTACAGACACCGCGGGACGGACGGATATCAAACAATTGTATGCCCTCGGCGAGACAGCCTGCACGGGACTTCATGGCGCAAACCGGCTTGCCAGCAACTCCTTGATTGAAGCGCTTGTCTATGCCCACAGTTCCGCCGATCAGGCCTTAAAGGAGTTAAAAACCATCGAACCACAATCCATGCTGCCGCCTGAATGGGATGAAGTGGAGACCACAGACAGCGATGAAGGTATCATGGTTTCTCACAACTGGGATGAAATTCGTCGCCTCATGTGGAATTATGTCGGCATCGTTCGCTCGAACAAACGCCTGGCCAGAGCAAAAAGACGGATTGACATTATTCAGAAAGAAATCCAGGAATATTACTGGAATTTCAAAGTTGCCCCGGACTTAATAGAGCTGCGCAATATTGCCACGGTCGCCGAGCTCATCATAAAATGCGCATCCTACCGTAAGGAAAGCCGGGGACTGCATTACAACATAGAATATCCACAAAAAAATGACCAACGCTGGCAGAAGGACACCCTCACACGCAGATCCTTTCTGAACTGACCCCCGTGTGCTCCTTAAGTGAATTGACATCCTTGCTTTTAGTATTATTTTAGTTAATTAATTGAGCGGGTCCGAAACCAAAAAAACCTCAATCATACGTCTTCGCTCAAAAAGCGATTGACCAATTCCCGTTTCCCGGAACGGCATTTAACAAGTGATATATCAATGCAAAACAAAAGAGATTACTATGAAATCCTGGGTGTGGACCGGTCAGCATCTGACCCGGAACTAAAAAAAGCCTACCGCCGGCTTGCCCTGAAGTTCCACCCCGATAAAAATCCCGGAAACCAGGAAGCCGAAGACAAGTTCAAGGAAGCTGCAGAAGCTTATGAAGTTCTTCGGGACGCAAAAAAACGAAGTATCTATGACCAGTATGGGCATCAGGGGCTGGAAGGCGCCGGATTCTCCGGTTTTGGTGGTTTCGAAGATATTTTTTCCAGCTTTGGAGATATTTTCGAAGATTTTTTCGGATTCGGGGCCGGGGGCCGGTCAGGTCGAAGCCGTGCTCAAAGGGGGTCTGATCTCAGGTATGATCTTTCCATCGCCTTCATGGATGCGGCCTTCGGTACGGAAACCGAAATCGATGTCGAAAAAATGGAATCCTGCCCGACATGTGAAGGCAGCGGCTGTGAGCCTGGAACCTACCCTGAAACCTGCAGCAGCTGCAACGGCCACGGCCAGGTCTCCAGAAGCCAGGGCTTTTTTACCGTGCGTACGACATGCCCCAGCTGCCGTGGCGCCGGTCAGACCATTGTAAACCCGTGCAAGTCATGCAGGAGCGCCGGCCAGGTTAGAACCAGCAAAAAAGTATCGGTCAAAATTCCTGGGGGCGTGGATACCGGTTCCCGGCTGCGCCTCACCGGAGAGGGTGAGGCCGGCCCTCACGGCGGACCCCGGGGGGACCTCTATATTTTTATCCATGTCGAGCAGCATGAATTTTTCGCCCGGAACAACTCGGACATCATCTGTGAGATACCGATTTCGTTTATCCAGGCAACCCTGGGGGATGAAATCAGCATACCGACACTGGAGGGTGAGAAAACACTGAAAATACATAAGGGCACCCAACCTGGAGAAACGTTCCGATTTCGTTCGGAAGGTATTCCCAGCCTCAGAAGCGGGAGAAGGGGCGACCAGATAATCCAGGTAGCCGTAAAAACCCCGACCCATATTTCAAAAAAACAGGAGACGCTCTTGCGAGAGTTCGCACAACTGGAAACCGACAGCCTGTCCAGCAAAATAAAGAACATTTTCAAGGGAACCGTGGAAAGAGCGGCCCGATAATGAAAGGATAGACAATCGATATGTTCGAACTGAAAGTAACCAACCATTTTGCAGCGGCTCACCAGTTGAAAATGGTTGCTAAAAAGTGTGAAAACCTGCATGGCCACAACTGGAGAATAGAAGTTCGCATTGCCGGGGACCGGCTGAACAACGCCGGCGTTGTCATGGATTTCGGAATCATCAAGCAACACGTTTCCGATATCATGAAAACCCTGGACCACAAATTTCTCAATGATCTGGCGTTTTTTAAGAATAGCAACCCGTCATCTGAAAATATTGCCAAATACATCGCCGAAACACTTCAGGATAAAATTACGGAAAAGGATGTTCGCGTTACCAGCATTACCGCATGGGAATCTGATGACGCCTGCGCAACCTACTTTCCGGATAAACCCGCTGCTTGATTCCGGCATTAAAAACCTGGTCCTTGAGGACCCTCGTAGATCCCGCTTTGCGGGGGTCAGAGCCATTAGGCTCTGCCAAAATAAATAATTTAAAGTGCCAAGTGATCTAAAGTTGATGAATCGCTATGCTCTGCCATTTATAAAAAAGATAGAATTCCTTAACTTTAGGCACTTTAGTTCACTTTAGACACTCATATGTTATGGCGTAGATACTCCCTTCCAGGGAGCATCCAGTGCCGGGCCCTCTGGACCCGGGTATCTACTTTCTCCTTCGTGCTTTTTAATTTTTTAAATGCCGCCAGTGTGCTACCAGTTCATCCCGGGTAATAATGGCCGAAACGTCCGGTACATGCTTTTGGATGTTCTCGACGCCCCCCTCCTGCCGGTCTACCAGAATCACGGCCTTGACCACTTCCAGTCCTTCGGACGTGGCCCGCTCTATGGCTTTGATGGTTGACCCCCCGGTTGTAGCGACATCATCGATGATCACAACCCTGTCGCCCGGTTGAAGGTCGCCTTCAACCCAACGGATAACACCATGGTCCTTTCTGTTCTTTCGTATGGAAAAGGCCTGAAGCGGTTGCTTTTTTAATTCCGACGTATATGCCGCGGCCACGGCAATAGGATCTGCCCCGAACGTAAGCCCCCCGATACCATGCACATCCAGATTTTTTACCTGTTCAAAAACCAGGTTGCCCACCTGAAACATACCCCTGGGGTTCAGGGTCGTGGGCTTGCAGTTGACATAAAAACGGCTCATTCGACCGGAAACCAGTTTAAAAGCCGGTTCTTCGCTGTAGCGGAATGATTTTTCGCAAAGTTGTTCAATGAGTTCTCTTTTCATGCCGGTCCACCCTTTTTCATCGTGTCCCGAATAGCTTCCCGAGACAAGAAATGGTTGATTTTATTGCATCCATCAGGTAATAAAAAGCCTCCACCGAATGGAAGAAGCGCGTTTAATGGGTTTCAGTGGAGGCTTTGAGAAAGGAAAACTGGTGACAGCACTCCTTGGTCTCGGCGGAAATCTATCAGTAATTAACAGACAGGTCAAACCAAAATCCACTTGCGGGTCAGGCCACAGACCAGGATTCTAAGCCTATGAAAACCAGAAAAAAAATATTCTATACACTGGCTTCCATTGCCATTGTGTGTTTTATCATTCCCGATCTGGCAGCAGGCCAGGAAGGAACCAATGCCCCACTTTCCCTGAAGCAGGTTATTGACATGGCCGTGGAGGCCAACATCAGCATCAAGTCATCCAAGGAAGAGATCAATGCCGCCCTGGCCACAAAAAAACAGATCCGCACAGACTTTTTCCCCACCCTCAACGCCACCTATCAATTCAAACGCAATGATCCAGACACGGCCAAAGCGAGTATCTTCACGGATTTAAATGAATACAATTTTTCAGCGTCTTTTACCCAGCCCCTTTTCACCGGCTTTGCCATTATAAATCGATACAAAATGGCCGGCTACGGTCTCGACATTGCCGAGGCCAACGAACAGTTTGTGCGGCAAAATGTTATCCTGCAGGCCCGGGCCGCCTACTTTACGGTATTAAAGACCGAGAAGCTGCTGAATGTGTCTCTGGAAACGGAGGAACAGATAGAAGCCCAGAAGAATGTGGCCAGCAATTTCTATGATGTGGGCATGTCTCCCTTGAACGATCTGCTCCAGGCGCAGGTGGAGCTGGCCAATGCCACCCAGAATGTCATTCTGGCCAAAAACGACTATGAAAATGCGAAATCGGACCTGAACGTCCTGCTGCGCAGGCCGATCAATACACCGGTCGTGGTGGTGGACATTCTCGATTTCTCCCTGTTTGATTACAACTTGGAGCATTGTCTCCAAGCTGCCGAGGAAAACCGGGTTGAAATCAAAATGGCCAACATCGAAATCGTCATGGCCGAAAAGGACATCAAGCTGGCCAAAAAGGATTACTACCCTACGGTTAAACTCATCGGCAGCTATTACCAACTCGGCGAAGAGTGGAATGTGGAAGACGACACCCTGTGGGACGTCAGGGCCATCGCCTCCTGGGATTTCTGGGAATGGGGTCGGACCGCATACGGTGTCCGGGAAAAAAACAGCCGCCTGTCCCAGGCATCCCTGAATAAAAGCAAAATTCTGGACGATGTAAGCGCAGAGGTTAAACGGGCTTACCTCAGGACCCGGGCCGCAGAACAGTTTATTGCCACGGTGGAAACATCCATTGAACAGGCCAAAGAAAATTTCCGGATCAATGAAGAACGCTATAAGGAGCAAGTGGCAACCGCCACCGATGTCCTCATCGCCCAGACACTCCTTTCCAGAACCATGACCAATTATTACAATGCCCTGTACGAATTTAAAATTGCCAAGGCGTCCCTCTATCGGGCCATGGGCCAGGAAGTTGTGGAATGAAGTGCCATGATGATGCCCTCATACGGCTTTTTCATGTCTACAAACGCTATGGTGCCAAAAATGCATTGTTTGATATCTCCCTGGATATCTTCAAAAACGAGTTTCTCTTTCTCACCGGCCCCAGTGGTGCCGGTAAATCCACTCTCCTAAAGTTGCTTTACCTGGGAGAATCCCTGTCGGAAGGACAAATTCTGATTGACCGGATGAACCTGGCCAGAGTATCTCGCAAGCGCGCACCGGAATTAAGAAGAAAACTCGGCATCATATTCCAGGACTACAAACTCATCCCCACCAAAACTGTCTATGAAAATGTTTCTCTCGTTCTGGAAGCCCGGGGAATGAGCCACAAGTTTATCCAGAAAAAAGTCCATAGTGTCTTGAGAACCGTCGGCATGGAAAAACGGAAAAAATCATTTCCGCCAGGCCTTTCAGGGGGTGAACAGCAAAAAGTTGCCGTGGCCCGAGCGGTTGTAGGCGAGCCTAAAATTATATTAGCGGATGAGCCCACCGGAAGCCTGGATGCCGACTCTGCCGGGACCATATTTGACCTTTTGACAAATATCCATGCGCGCGGTGCCACCGTTTTGGTCGCGACACATGATGCGGAGCTGATTCGCAGCGCAAAAGGCCGGGTAATTCAGCTCAAAGAGGGCAAGGTCGTTGCAGAATGAAGTCTCTCTTATTCAAACGGGCATTACAGGATATTCTGAATAACCGTTTCCTGAACACCGTGACGGTCATCACCATCGCCCTGTCCGTTCTCATTGTCAGCTCTTTTGCCCTGTTTTTCACCAATGCCAACGAACTTCTCGATACCTGGAAAAAAGGCATCCGCGCACTGGTCTACCTTAACCCGGAAACCACTGACGCCAACCGTCTCGATCTGAAATACAACATTCAAAAACTAAACGGGGTCAGTGAAGCCCGGTTCATCTCCCGCAAAGAGGCACTGGCCCAAATGAAGGTTCAGATGGGACGGCAGTCCTCCCTTCTGGAAAGCCTGAAACCCAACCCGCTTCCGGATGCTTTTGAGGTACGCTTAAGCCCTGACTCCCAGACAATGGCGGCAATCGAAAAGCTGTCCAAAGCGATTGAATTGTTGCCCCATGTCGATGAAGTTGAATATGGACGACAGTGGATTGGGAAATTCACGAACATCATCAACATGCTCAGGTTTGTTGGTTATGCCATGGGCGGTCTGTTTCTGGTTGCGACCCTGTTCATTGTTGCCAATACCGTTCGACTACTCCTCTATTCACGGCAGGAAGAGATTGCCATCATGCGTCTGGTGGGCACTACCGACAGGTTCATCAAAATGCCTTTTTATATTCAAGGCGTCATCCTGGGGGCTTTGGGAGGTATTATCGGGATGTCCGGTCTCTATTTTGCTTTTTGGTTTGTCTCTGAAAAGTTTCACCGCGGCCTTTCGGCTGAACTGCTGGACATCCATTTTCTGCCCCTGGACGTAACCGCCGGGATCATTGTCGGCAGCATGATAATAGGGTGGATCGGTTGTTATCTTTCGCTAAAACAATTTTTAAAAGCTTGACAAAAACCTTGCAGACGAACCTGAAAATTTCTGTTGTGGCGCTGTTCCTGTCTATTTGCACGGCGCCCGGCCCCCTGCCCGCTGGAACCGGGAATATCGATGTTCACCAGAAAAATATCGCCGCCATAGAAAAAGAAGAATTCGCCATCATTAACGAATTGAATGACATTGATTTTTCCCTGAATACAAAAAAGAAAAAAGTTGCGGCCCTTAAATCAGCAATCCTGGATATCCAAAAGAAAATCGACATCAATACGGCCCGATCCCTGGACCTAGCTGCGGCAATTCGTAAAAATGAAGCCTATGCTTCCAGACGGATTGTTGCCCTGTACAAGCTTAATCAACTGGGCAAGTTAAGCTATCTGGCATCGGCCGAATCCATGTACCAGTTTTTTTACCGTCGAACCCTGCTGGAAAAAATCCTTGACCACGACCAGGAACAGCTGAGCGACTTGACCGAAAACACCCTCGATCTGAAGCGGGTTTCCGGAAATCTGAAACTGCAGAAACAGAAAATTACTTCTCTGAAACAGGACCTCACCCGTCAAATTAACCAAAAGTCCGCCGTAAAAATAAAACGTGCCGATTTGTTAAAAATGATCCAAAACGAGAAATCACTCGAGTTGGCAGCCATTGACGCTTTAAAGCATTCGGCCAAAGCCCTGAATGAAAAAATCAGCCATTTGCAGGTTGATTCGGCATCGCCAAAGGATGGCAAGGGCACACATCCTAAAATGTTTACTGACGTAAAAGGCTTGCTAATGATGCCGGTAAGGGGTAAAATTATCCATTTTTATGGAACGTACACCGATACGCGTTTCAACCTGATAAATTTCAGAAGTGGTATCAACATAAAGGCTGACAGGGGAGAACCTGTGCATGCCGTGTTCAAAGGAACAACCCTTTACGCAAATTGGTTCAAGGGATACGGTAACATGATTATCATCGATCATGGCAATCATTATTATACCGTATACGCCCATGCCGAAGAACTCTTCAAGCAGAAGGGAGACCCTGTTGAAGCAGGTGAAGTCATTGCGACTGTGGGTGACAGCGGCTCTATGAGCGGCCCCGGACTTCACTTCGAAGTCCGGGAACATGGAAAGCCGGTTGACCCCATGCATTGGATTCGAAAGTCCTAAAAGGAGTGATCATGACCATTAAACGCGACAAACGCCTGAAGCTGTGGTTGGTTATAGGTATCGCCGTGATTGTTGCCACCGTGGGAACGGGGTTCTATCACAACCTGTCCGCCGGCAGCGAAGAAACATATAAAGGGCTGAAGATATTTGCGGATGTCATTGAACTGATTCAAAAAAATTATGTCGATCCGGTCGATACTAAGGACCTGATTGAAAAGGCTATCCAGGGGATGGTTGGCAGCCTGGACCCCCATTCGGCCCTGCTCCCGCCGGATGCCTTTGAAAAATTACGCATTGACAACAAGGGAAAATTTACCGGAATCGGCATCCATATTACGATGCGTGACGGGTTTGTAACGGTTGTGTCTCCCATAGAGGGGACCCCTGCCTACAAAGCCGGTATCAAAGCCATGGACAAAATCATAAAAGTGGATGGGAAGGAAACCACCGACCTGAGGGATGCGGTCAACCGCATGCGGGGCCCCAAAGGCACTTCGGTCGTGGTCTCCGTTATCAGGGACACCGTTCCGGACCCCATTGAATTTACCCTTGTCCGGGATGTAATCCCCATCGAAAGCATAAAATCGGTTTCATTAAAACCGGGATACGGTTACGTCTGGATTACCAATTTCCGTGATAAAACAACCGATGATCTGGTTGTGGCTCTGGACAAACTTGAAGCGGAAAACCCATCCATGAAAGGGCTTGTGCTCGACCTCCGCAACAACCCGGGCGGCATCCTCAGCCAGGCCATAAAAATTTCCGACATTTTTCTGGAAGAGGGAACCATACTCACGATCAAAGGACGTGAAGGAAAACACTCCAAAATATTTAAAGCACACACTGACGCCAATCAAAGAAAATACCCTCTCGTTGTGCTTATAAATGGAGGCAGCGCCAGTGCTTCGGAAATCGTTGCCGGCGCCTTACAGGATCACAAACGCGCGCTCATACTCGGTACAACCTCTTTCGGCAAGGGATCTGTCCAGACCGTCGAGACACTGCGGGACGGTTACGGTCTCAAGTATACCATCGCACGTTACTACACACCCAGCGGCAAATCGATTCAGAACGAGGGAGTGGTGCCGGATGTCCACGTCAAGAGAGTCCGGCCCAAAAAGGAGAAGGATGATCGGCGAAGTGTTTTGAAAGAAAAAGACCTGAAGAACCACCTGGACGCAAAACCGCTGGAAGAAAAAAACGAGCCGGAAAATCCGGAAAAAAAGAATCCGGATAAAGAGCCGATGGTATCGGAATCACTTATGCACAAAAGATTGATGGAAGACAATCAGGTTATGCGCGCACTCGACTTACTGATCAGTTACGATATTTTCAAAGACATCCAGAATGGCTAAGGCGAAGAGCAAAGGACGTAAAAAAAAACCGTCCAAGCGAAAACCCGTACGCCAACGAATTGTAAAAACACCCCAGCTTGTAAGGATCATCGCCGGGCTCAGCATACTGATCCTTCTGGTTGCCGCCGCCGGTATACTTGCCCACCAACTGCTCAAGCGCAAAGATCACCAGCACCGGGCGTATCAGGCTGACAATCGGCAATCCAGCCCGAAAACCGAAGCGCCCTTCGAAATTTATCCTGTCGAGGATCCACCGCCGGCAAAACCAGAAACAAAGCCCCTGGAACTGTCATCCGTACAACTACCCAAGGTTGCCATCATTGTCGACGATGTCGGGAATGACCGGAAGATGGCTCGAAAATTTATGAAACTTGACAGCGCCATTACCATTTCCATACTGCCGCAAAGTACTTATACAAGACAGATTGCCCAGGATGCCCGGAAATACGGCCTGGAAATTATGCTCCACCAGCCCATGGAACCCAATGAGTATCCGCGGGTCAACCCCGGCCCCGGTGTTCTGCTCACCGCCATGTCCCCGGATGCGATCATCGAACAATTGAACGCCAATCTGGATGCACTTCCGGAGATCAAGGGTGTCAACAACCACATGGGTTCAAAAATGACGGCGAACTCGCCGCAGATGCGCCAGATATTCTCCGTGTTGAAAAAAAGAGGTCTCTTTTCATTGACAGCCGGACCACCAGTGACTCCAAGTGCCGACTGTCCGCCAGCCTCCTTCAGGTCCCCTTTGCCGAAAGGGATGTCTTTATCGACCACCGGCATGATTCCGATTTTATCCGGAAGCAGCTCAAAGCGCTTTTGCGAATCGCCAAAAAGCACGGCATGGCCATCGGTATCGCCCACCCCCACAATTCCACCTATGAAGTATTGCTGGACACCCTTCCGGCAATGAAAAAGCAGGTTGAAATTGTGCCTGTTTCCCAGATTGTTAGAATTGTTTTCTAATCTTTATACACGCCATTTACATCTTCTGTCAGGTGTCAACGGTATGGATCCCTTTCGAATGCCTCTCAACATATCTTGCTGCAATGCAGACCCACTCTTCGCGGGTCATTACCTCGAGAATCTCATAACCCTTGGAGACCATTTTATCTGTCACCGCCTTTTCATTACGGCTGACAATCCCCGAACAGACCAGAATACCGTTTTTTTCCATATAGTTGTGAATGGTGCCCAGAAGTTTCATAATGACGCCGAAAAGAATGTTGGCCGTGACAAAGCCAAAACATCCACCCACGGATTCAGCCAGGTTGCCAACGTGAAGCCCGTAGCTCTCCGGGTCGATGCGGTTCAGCTGCATATTCTCTGAGGCAACCCGAACGGCAATTTCATCCTTGTCGATGCCCAGCATTCTTTTTGCTCCCATCCCGGCGGCTGCCAGCATCAGAATTCCCGAGCCTGTTCCCACATCCAGGAAGGAAGAGCCGTTTTCAAGATAGGTTTCGATCTGGTGGACACACATGGCGGTCGTCGGATGGGTGCCCGTGCCGAAAGCCATCCCGGGATCTATTTCCAACACGACTTCATCGGGTCCCGGCCGGTACTCCCGCCAGGTCGGCTTAACGACAATACGGTCCGTTATATGCTCCGGCCAGAAAAACGTTTTCCAGGATTCCTCCCATTCTTCCTCGTTGATCCTGCGGATTTCAAGATCATAGGTAAACCCGGCATTTTTACTGAGAGCCGCTAGTTTACTTGTCAATAACCGGCTCTTTTTCAGCGCCTGCAGGGTATCGGAAAAATATCCCGTCACCGCGTGCCGGTCAGCTGGACCGACAGCATCGTTTCCCCACCCCTCTTCCGGCATAAGCAGCGGGTCATCGATGACCACGCCCTTTAGACCGGATTCATAAAAGGCATCCGCAATGAGATCCGTCACCAGCTGCGGGTCAGTGCTTTTAAAAGTCACCTTGGTTTCAATCCATTCAGCCATGCGATCCCTGCCTTTAACGTATCCAATCGTTAAAGCATGTCACTCACCGCCCAAATTCTTGATTTCTGATAGGTGCACGCCTGGGCAAGCGGGTGTATGCATTATATTGTTAAGCGCTGCAACCCGTCGGGACATGATCCATAAAAAAATATCCGCGGCAAAGCCGCTATTTAAAATAGAATAAGTTGGCATTCGTTTTATCATGCCAACCCATTCTATTTTACCAGTTCTCTTTGGGGGGATTAAAATAGCCGTGCTTTATATCCGGAAACAGATCCCGGATTGTGTCGATTACAACCTGCATGCCGACCACCGGCTCTGCCTGCGTATCCTGTCTCATGGCGCGCCAGTAGCTGACCGGGTCGTAATTCAGATTGCGCCATTGGATCATGCTGATCGGGTGGTCTTCGACAAATGCGACCAGGCAGTCCCGTTGGCCGGCCCTATCCGTAAATCCCGGAAGGTTCAAATAGTTTATGGCCACGTGCCGGCCATTATCAAGGGCAACGTCAATACTCCTGATAACATCTTCGAAGGCATAGCCTTTTGGGTTGAAATATGGCAGGTAGGAATCTTTACGCACACTGTTCATGCTGACACGTATACTGTCGAGACCGGCATCAAGCAGTCTTTTCAACACCCCGGGAAGACCGCCGTTGGTATTCATGTTGATGGTTCCCCGGTCGGTTTTGGCCCGGATCAGGCGAATGGCCGGCTCGATAACCGCCGCCGCCAATAGCGGATCCCCCTCACACCCCTGTCCAAAACTCACCACACTTTTTTTGACCCGGCCGATATGTTCCAGGGCGACCCCTGCAATCTCTTCCGGATCTGGTGTGAAACGGATACGTTCCTGACTGCAGGGAATATCCGTATCCGTCTGAAGGGACAAGCACCCCAGACAGTCGGCATTGCAGGTCTTAGCCGTAGGCAGGGGTGCTTCGTAGCGCCCCAGAAAAAAATTCTTGCCGGCTGGGCACCCGTATTCCAGGGCACAGTTTTCCAGGTGTTTTCTGAGTCGGTTGCCCGGAAGCTTCCTGCGCATTAACGCGATCCCGCGAATAACGTCTTCCCGTTTCATCAACCGCAGGTCCTGTCGTCTTTCCCGGTCAACCTGAATAACCGCTGATCTAAACCCGTCACCGTGCCAACCGACGGCCCCATATGAAAAAAGCGGCAGAACACCCGCATGACTTTTTTCCCTGTAAGCGCTGACACTGGAAACCACATGCCCGGGTGAGTTGAAGGCCGCCACCGGGAAAATGTCTTCATCCGGCTGATATGGATTTTTGTCCACGACCTCAAACCCATCGGATTGAATATCGTACAGAATCGGGAGACGGTCCGGAAGGCGCATCAATTCACTGCCATAGGGCAGTTTCCGGGTTGCCGCCATGGTCAGTGGAAACAGGTCCGTACCCGCCATGCCCACGGCTGCATACCCTTCAAGATCGAAAATTTCACCGTTGTGATTGGAAACCACTGCGGTTAGCAGGTTGCTTTTTTCCATTCCCCCCGTTTCTTTTCCCGGTTATATCTCACAAGCATATTCAAAAGTTTCATAACATCATATAAATGACCTTCTTGAACGCGTTATCCAAGTCAGCGTTTTAACGCTTTTCCCGTAAAACACCGGAAATCGATTTTCCTGCCGGGCTCTCCGGATAAGCCTGGATCTGATGTCCAAACCGGTGGGATTCGTGAAAATAGCTGCCCAGGGCCCGGCTGACCCCGCAGGTACCATATTCCCGCACCTGAGTCACCCGTTCCAGATCCAGCATCGCAATCATATTTTCGGGTAGTTGATCGGCCCGCTGAACGATCTGGCCCTCCGGGTCGACGATAATACTCTGGCCTTTACCGCCCGGTTTTAAACCGTTGACATTGACGATGTAGCACTGGTTCACGATCGCAGCGGCCTGGCTTAAAATGAGTTCCTGCTGTCGGTCCTGAGTGCCGGTGAGCGTTGGGATCAATATGACTTCAGCGCCTTTCCAAGTCAGATCCCGAATGACTTCCGGAAACCAGAGGTCATAACAGATGCACAGGCCCACCGTCCCCACACCCTGAATTTCAAATGTACACGTCTGGTCGCCGGAATCGGCTTTTTCGTAGGGACGCCATGGATACATTTTGCGATAGGTGGTGATCAATTCGCCCAGGGGATCGAACACCGGCGCAGTGTTGAATATTTTATCTCCTGCTTTTTCATATATCGACCCGGGAACCAGATAAACTCCGTATTCCCTGGCCAGTTCAGCACAGAATGCCGTAATCGGTCCGGGGATCGTCTGGGCCGCCGCAGCCATGGAGGACATCCCCGGAATAATGAGTTCCGGTGCACAGATTAACTTGACCCATGGGCTGTAAAATTTAATGTTTTTGACATGGCTGGCCAGTGTCTCGAGATTAGTCTGAATATCCCCGCTATTTGTTTCCATTTGACAGGCGCCTATACCCAATAGTCGACTCATTCGTAATCTCCCTTTTTAAGCTGATGATGTCAGTTTCATTGGTATATGATCCAAAAAAATTCAACAATGATCGGCCCAAAGCCCCTAATTTGGATCCAGGATCTCTTTCGAGGTATCCCCGAAAATGTTAAAGGCCGTCATCGAACCGATGCTAAAACAATCGAGATACCCATGGCTGGCTCCCAGGGCCGAAGGAAAGGAGAGAACCAGCTCCACGGTGAGCATGATTACAGCGCCGGCCGACACCCAGCACAGGTTTATTTAATTCTTATGGTCACAAATATATTCTTTTGTTACCCAAAATAAATATGCTTGACGATGTGCCCCAGTTCCGGAAATATCAGTGAGTTACAGGCCAGCTTGCAGGCTTTTAAGCTTCCCGGCATGCAGAACACGGCTGTTTTTCCAACAACCCCCCCCAGCGCTCGCGACATGAGGGCCGCGGAGTCGATCTCTTCGTAGCTGAGTTGGGCAAACAGCGCGGCAAAGGCGGTGAGCTCTTTATCGAATAAGGGCTTGACCGCTTCAATGGTCACGTCCTTTTCACTGATACCGGTCCCGCCGGTGATCAGCACGGCATGGGGGCGGTTCGCCTCCATGCAGGTCTTAAGGGCACTGGAAACAGCATATGTTTTATCCGGCACAACCTGATGAAACACGACGGTGTGGCCTTCCTTCTTCAATTGTTTTGCAATCCAGTGGCCGCTTTTATCTTCCTTGAGCGTCCGCGTGGTGGATACCGATATGACAGCGACTTTCAAATTTTTAGGTGCCTTGGACTTATGCTCTTTTGTACTCATACGACCTCTCTACTGCCTTTCCGCGTTAATGTAAACGAAATTGATTGTTTCAATTCTTCCGAAAGATAGTGTTGTGTATTATTACATTAGAAACGATGTTAACAAGTATAAATTGTTTATGTATTATAGGCATTTGGCTCATATACAAAAGCACTGGGACCGCTGCCTGTTTCTAATGAATTGCCTTGATTTTAAGCCATAGTTTATCTATTCTAACGGCATGTCAAATCAGCATTGCACCGGAATTATTCTGGCCGGGGGGGAAAACAAACGATTTTCCGGTATGGAAAAGGCCTT
The DNA here is from genome assembly GCA_019313725.1 of Deltaproteobacteria bacterium. Lineage (GTDB taxonomy): Bacteria > Desulfobacterota > Desulfobacteria > Desulfobacterales > B30-G6 > JAJDNW01. The sequence continues at coordinate 1,108 of JAFDAT010000019.1, read as the reverse complement.
TGTGCGCATTGGCGAAGAAGCCATATTCGAGCGTATTTTCTATATATTCGACGACCTGTTCGGCCAAACGCTTCTGGTGACCAACCACCCTGAAAAATATATGGCCTGGGATATTCCCATGGCCGCGGACCTGTTTGACGTTCGCAGCTCCCTCACCGGCCTTCACACCGGTCTGTTTTACACGACCACGCCCTATGCATTTTTTGTCGCCTGTGATACACCCTTTCTAAAAAAGGAAATGATTCAAGTTGTTCTGAATACCATCGAACCCAACCTGGACATTATCGTACCGCAAACAAAACTGGGATTCGAGCCGCTGTGTGCAGCCTACAGTCGGCGGTGCCTTAAACCCGCACAAATTCAACTTGAAAATAACCGCTTGAAAATCCAAGACCTTTTCAAAAGCATGCGGGTAAAAAAAATTCCGGAAACGCAACTGAGGGAAATAGATCCGGATCTGATCTCGTTTTTTAACATCAACACACCCGAAGACCTTGAAAGAGCCAAACAGTTTGCAGGAGGGCACACTACCTTATGAGGATGAACACTTTAATTGAAAAAATCAAGCAGCATCCCGATTATCCCAAGGCCGGTATGATTCTGGCGCATAACGGTGTTGTACGGCAAACCTCCCGCGACGGGAGGCCTGTGACCGGTCTCAGGGTTGCTGTGGATTACGACAAACTGGAGCGCATCGTCACGCAGAAAAAGCAGATACCCGGAATCGTGGAAATTTTAGTGGAGATTTTCGATGAACGCAACCTTGCCGTGGGGGATGACGTCATGTTTCTGGTGGTCGCCGGCGATATCCGGGAAACTGTCATTACAACACTGAGCGAAACATTGAACGCGATCAAGACCATGGTAACCAAAAAAACCGAGTATTTTAAATAGATTCCAAGCTTTTAATTCTGGAGTAAGCATGTCCAAATTTACCCACATCGATGAAAAGGGGCAGGTGAGGATGGTGGACGTCACCGCAAAAAAAGCCACCAGCCGCACCGCAGAGGCCCAGGGCCATATCTCCATGACCGCCGAAAGATTTGCCGCGATGATGACCCAGACGGCTAAAAAAGGCAACGTACTCGAAACCGCCCGTATTGCCGGC
>JAFDAT010000271.1 GCA_019313725.1 Deltaproteobacteria bacterium | reverse complement strand
GCCCATTACCCTGGACCCGATTTTCAGCGGCCTGGCCTGGTCAATCATCTTCGGCATGATCGTGTCCACAGCCTTTACCCTCGTGGTCATACCGGTGGTTTACTACCTCTTGTATGGTCGGAAATAGCAAAAAAAGGATCCATCCTGAGGTGTACGGCACAGGAAGGATCCTTTTTTTGTGAGGCAATGTTTTCGGGCTGTATCGATGGTGGCATCACAAGTCACAGATCAAAAGCATTAATGAATGCAAGCGTGGACATTTATGATTTTGCCGGCGCTTTTTTCCCACTAATATGCTGGATTTCAATTTTTATGACTTTTGTAGCTTTATCTAATTTTTTAATATATTTTTTTCCTTCTTCCAAAAAATCAGGAGAAAATTTTTCTAATAGCAATACAAGGGCATTGTATCGTTCAGTTCCCTGTATTTCTGATGCAACGCCAAACGCCACTGCACTCACATAATTGGTAGAGAATTCAGATGGCAAGACCTTTGTATCCCCTACAGCGCAAAATGATACTTTAGGATTGTTAACAATATTATCGATTTTGTGACCGGTCAGGGCACAATGGAAGTATATACAATTATCTTTATATGCGTAATTCAGGGGTACACCATAAGGCTGCCCATCAGTACCAACCGTCGATAGGACACCATATTCATGCTCGGTTAGAAAATTAATTGCATCATCCATTCCGATCTCTTTGTCTTTTCTTCTCATTTCTCTCATGATTTTAAGTCCTTTTATCTATCTATTATTGAGGCCCTTCACTTAATGACAGGGATCAAGTTTTGCGTCAATTAATCGATCCAATGATTGATCAGGCGTCCTACCTGTACTTTCGTACGATGAGACTTCCAATGGAGTATCCCGCACCAAAAGAACTGATTACCCCGAGGTCGCCGATTTTAAGATCGTTTTTGTGCAGGTGGAAGGCGATGATTGAACCCGCTGAAGCGGTGTTGGCATAGCGGTCGAGTATGATGGGCGCTTCTTCAAAGGACGCTTCCCGCCCGAGCAACCGCTGGATAATCATCTGATTCATGTTGATATTGGCCTGGTGCAGCCACCAGCGCTTGATGCTGTCGATGGTGAGTCCCAGACTCTGCAGGTGGCTGCGAAGATGTTGGTCGGCCATGGGGCAGACCTCCTTGAATACCCTGCGGCCGTTCTGATGAAAAAGCTTGTCAATACCGAAGGGGTCTACATCGTTGACGCGGCTGAGATAACCCACGTTGGAGCGGACATTACTGGAAAACTTTGTCACTGCCTTGGTACTGAGGATTTCATAACTCTGAGGGGCTGTAGCGGTATCCGATCTTTCCACGATCGTGGCCGTAGCGACATCCCCAAAGATAAAGTGGCTGTCCCGGTCGTGATAGTTGACCTGGGGTGAGGTCAGCTCCGGATTGATCAAAAGAACACAGCGGGCAGTGCCGGCGATCACCATTTCGTAGGCTCGATGCAGGGCAAATGTGGCCGCGGAACAGGCGACCAGCATATCAAAGGCGAAGCCGTTGATTTTCAGCGCGTTCTGGACTTCAATGGCAATAGCCGGATAGGATCGCTGGGTGTAGGCGCAGGAGACCACCACCGCATCAATGTCTGCGGCGCTTTTACCGGCGGCTTTAATGGCATCCCGGGCGGCGTAGAGTGCAATCTCGGCCTGGTTGGAAAGCATCTCTTCCGACCGTTCCGGTATGCGCGGACGCATTCGCTCAATATCCAGAATCCCGTCCTTGATATAAGCATATCGCTGTCGGATCCCGGAAGCCTTGACGATGAACTCCGCCGAAGACAGTGGTTTTGCCTTGAGGTCCCCCTTTTCAATTTCTGCCGCATGCGCACTGTTGTATTTGTTGGCCCAGGCGTTATAAGTGTCAACCAGTTCTTCATTGGTGATGATGTTTTCCGGCGTAAACAAACCGGTCCCGCTGATGACGACAGTATGGGGTTCAGTTGATGACATGATGTTTCCTTTTTTTATAATGTATTTGGCTCGATTGGAAAAAGGCCGAACCCTACACCAATTCCAAAATTCATGCCAAAAACACCTTAATGGATAACTAATTGTAATTTATTCATATTTTATTAACACATCAATTGGACAGAAGATACCCGATTAAAGTATGGGTACATTTTTAGTGCGGTATGTAGTCAAAAAATGCACATGCAGTGGCTTTTTCAGCATCTGCAGCCGTTTCAATGAAAGGCTTGCCAAGAACGTGAATTTCTGAGAATTAACATACATACGGGGATGAATAGAGATTGTCCATGTAATTTTTTTCAGGTGAAAATAGGGTGAAGAATGACTAAACTGCTTATCATCGGGCTGGGGGGATTTGCCGGTGCGATTCTACGCTATGGCATCAGCGGAACCATTCAGTCCGCTTCAAAAAGCATCAGCTTTCCTTTCGGAACCCTGGGTGTAAATGTGATCGGCTGCTTTTTCATCGGCCTGCTCTCGTACCTGGTGGAGACCCGCGGTCTGTTCACGCCTGAAACCCGGCTGTTTCTGATGATAGGACTGCTGGGGTCGCTGACCACCTTTTCCACATTCGGTAACGAAACATTCCAACTAATGCGTGATTCAGCCTTCATCCTCGCCGCGGCCAACATCGGTGCGCAGGTATTTGCCGGGTTGACTGCGGTGTGGTGCGGAAGGATAATGGCGCATGTCCTCTGGGGGTGAACATGACGTTTCTTGAAAAAGGTTACCTTTTACGCATATTGATCGGTGAGAATATTCGCCACAAGGGGAAACCGCTCTATGAGTGGCTGGTGGTCAAGGCCCGGGAATACGGGCTGGCCGGCGCAACAGTAGTGAAGGGCATTATGGGTTTCGGGGCCAACAGCCGTATCCACACGTCAAAAATCATGCGTCTCTCCGAAGATCTGCCGGTCATTATCGAGATCGTTGATACCAAGGAAAACCTGGAAAAATTTTTAAGGCATGTGGATGACGTCATTGAGGTGGGGTTGGCGACACTGGAAAAAGCGGATGTGCGTTTTTACCGGCACAAGGGTGAAAAAAATGGCGGTCAGTAGTCATCAGCCGGTCGCCTGTCGGGTAGACCTGTAACCACAAAGTCACCAAGGACGCAAAGAAGATTTATACTGATAAAAAAAAATCTTATAAAAATATGCAGGTTTTATCCCGGCCGTCGGGCCGTTTTTACGGGTGGTGGATGGTTTTAGTGGGGTCCTTCATCCTTTTTGTCTCTTCGGGAATCGGTTTCTACGGCCACGGCGTTATTCTGGACCCCCTGCGGAATCTGCACGGTTGGTCAAAGGGAACCGTCTCTTCAGCCATCACACTGTACTTTTTTTTCAACGGTATCGTCGGCCTCATCATCGGACGCTGGATGGACCGCTACGGCCCGAAATGGTTCCTCATTTTCGGTTCGATCGTTTTCGGCCTGGGGCTGTGGGCGCTGAAAGGGATCGACTCGATTCCCCAGCTATTCATTGTGTATCTCATCATGTCCATGGGCTTCTGCTCCACCTCGCTTGTGCCCATCAATACCCTGATTACAAACTGGTTCATCCGCAAACGGGGTCTTGCCATGAGCATCGCCAACACGGGTCTCAGTGTGGGCGGCGTTCTGCTGGTGCCGTTGGCCAGCTACCTGATCATTCAATTCGGTCTGGATCGTGCCCTTCCCATTCTGGGCGGTATCTACGCTCTGGTGATTATTCCCATGGCCGCTTTTTTTATCAAGCAGCGACCATCGGACATGGGTCAGTACCCGGACGGGGATACCCGGGAGCGTGTGATCGAGCAAGAGGACCGGGGCAGGGTCGATATTGGCCAGATGACGGTTTGGACCCGCAGGCAGGCCGTTAAAACCATGGCCTTCTGGTCCATTGCCCTGGCATTCATGCTGGCGCTTGGGGGGCAGATTGCCTACCTGGTACACCAGATCTCGTTTCTGGGCCAGTATCTGGGTCCCCAGAAGGCGGCAACGGCGGTCAGCATAACCGCCGGCGCCAGCATTGCCGGACGCCTTGCCCTGGGTACGTTCGTGGACCGCTGCGACAAACGTTATGTCACCATGGTCTGTGTCCTGATTCAGGGAGTGGCTGTGTTGACGCTGGCTTTCTACAGCCATGTGGTTCTTTTGTACCTCTGTACCTTTGCCTTCGGGCTGACCATGGGCTCCCTCATCATGATGCAGTCCCTGATCATCGGGGAGTGCTTCGGGATTCCGTCTTTTGCCACGGTATCCGGTACCATCGGGCTGTTTTGCATGCCCGGGGCAGCTTTCGGGCCGTTGATTGCAGGGGTGATATTCGACGCGACCCAGAGTTACCAGTGGTCTTTCATTCTGTTTGCCGCGGCCAGTTTTCTGGCGATAGGGGTGATATACTTTGCCAAACCGCCCATCCGCTAACCTAGGATCAGTCGCTGGGGGTCACACTGTTCCCGCAGAATGGTGAGTTCCCTCGGGGTGGGTTCGGGGGTGGCTTCCGCCTGCTTAACATCGATTTCGAAGCCCATGTTGGCCAGCACGTCGTCGGGTGTTATGCCCGGAAAACAGGCTTTCAGGTACATCTCTTTTGACGTTTCATCAAAACCCATGACAGCCATGTTGGTGATGACCAGCCAGGGGCCGCCATCGCACAGGCCGGCCTTTTTACGGTCATCGCCACCGCCCAGCCATCCGGGGCTGGTCAGGTAATCCACCTGTTCGACAAATTTTCTTTTTTCCTGCTGCATGAAGATAATGGACCGCTGCACAAAAGAGGCCACGTCCGCGGCGCCGCCGCTGCCCGAAAAGCGAACCTTGGGGTGGTGGTAGTCACCGATGACGGTGGAGTTCAGGTTTCCGTATCGGTCGATCTGGGCCGCCCCAAGAATGCCCACCACACGTTTACCCGTGTGCCGGTTCTGCATGAATGCGAAAGAGTCCAGCAGGCTGCCGTTCACTGCAGTACGGTACATCACCCGGGGGTCACCAACGGCCAGCGGGACCTCTTCCAGCTGGGAGTCGATGGCACCGGTTTCAAAGAATATGGTGCTGTTAGGGGCGCTGATATGTTTGGCCGCCATGGCCGCCAGCATGGAAATTCCGGTGCCGCAGAAAACGATGTCGTGGTTTTGAATCGTCCTGGCAGCGGCAATGGCCATCATCTCTTTTTTCGAATAGGTCATGTCTCGTTCCTGTGCAGATCCTATGCGTCAGGTATTCAGCGCCTGTCCAGATTCGACGCATACCCGGTTCGCGGGTCGGCCTGAATGCCGGCCAGGCGTTTCGGCCCTA
>JAFDAT010000270.1 GCA_019313725.1 Deltaproteobacteria bacterium | reverse complement strand
CGAAGCCGCGTTTCATAAAATTTGGGTACAAAATTTTATTCGCCTTTAAAAACCGGAGCCCTTTTTTCCAGAAACGCGGTAAACCCTTCGATGCAGTCCTTGGACTCCCCGACGGTTTTGGAGCCTTCGATCTCGATCCGGAGTCCTTCATCCAGTCCTTCGTAGGATCCGGCAGCGATGGCCTTGAGCACACAGCCCACAGCAATGGGCGGCCGCTGGGCCAGCTTTCCGGCAAACTCGAACACGTCCTTCATCAGGTTTTCCGGTGTTGAAATCTGATTCACCAGGCCGATATCCAGGGCTTCCTTAGCACCGATTTTTTTACTGAACAGCATCATATCCAGCGCTCTGGCTTTGCCGACGACCAGCGGCAGACGCTGGGTGCCGCCCCAGCCGGGAATAATGCCGAGATTCAATTCGGTGAGACCCAGCATCACTTTGGGGGCATCCGCCATGATCCTGAACTGGCAGCACAACGCCAGCTCCAGGCCGCCGCCCAGGGCAAAACCATTGATGGCCGCGATAACCGGTTTGGGGAAGCGGTCGATGCGTCGCCACAGTTCCCGGCCTTTCGGGCTGGTTTCGTGGCTGTTGGCGGCATCGCTTACATCGAAACCGGCTGAAAAGCATTTCTCGCCGGCGCCGGTGAGGATGACGACCCGGACATCCTTGTCGGCTTCAACATCGTCGACAACTTTTTCAAAATCCAGCATGGTGGCCAGGTTCCAGGCATTTGCCGGCGGATGGTCAATGGTGATGAGGGCGATGTGGTCTTTTTTTTCAAGCTTTATGTTTTCAAGTTCCATGGTCAACTCCTAACGATATAAGTATTAAGTGAGCTAAAGTTATAAGTGATCTAAAGTTGATGTATCGCTCCGCTCTGCCATTTATATGAAAAGGTAGAATTCCTCAACTTGAGTCACTTTAGCTCACTTTAGTCATTTTAAACTTTGCTATTTGTACTCGCCGTCTTTTATCATCTGGGTCGGCTTGAAGATTTCCTTGCCGAACTTTTCAGCAAGGCCTTCGAGCCTTTGGGCCAGGTCGGCAGGCTCGATGCCCTTGATCAGCGCCATGGGGCCGAAAGGCGTTCCGGTGGCGTTCATGATGGCCGTGTCCACATCTTCCAGGGCACAGGCGCCCTCGGCGATAATTTTCGTGGCCTCGTTGGCATTCACGGCTACCAGGTCCATGGGGTCGAGTTTGTCGGTGGCTTTGGACACGTCGATTGCAGGGCGACCGGCAGACCAGTCAAACAGGCCTTTACCGGTTTTTTTACCTAGTTCGTTGGCTTCGAACTTGGCCGTCAGGGTCTCCCCGGCGCGGAAATCTTCGTGAATGGCTTCTGCAAAATAGGCGCTGCCGTGATAGCTGATGTCAAGTCCGGTGTAGTCCATGGTTTCAAAGGGTCCCATGGGCGATCCCATATTCCTGAAAATCGCATCCACCGCTTCGGGTTCCGCAATTTTTTTATCCAGGATACAACCCAAAAGGACACCGCTGGGGGCCTGGACCCGGTTGACTATAAACCCGGGAACATCCTTGTGCACCTTTACCGGGACCTTGCTGTTTTTGACCACAAAGTCATACCCGATCTGTATGGTTTCTTCCGTGGTTTTTTCGCCCTTGATCACCTCGACCAGTTTCATGATTACAGCCGGGTTGAAGTAGTGCAGCCCCAGAATCTTTTCGGGCCGGTTGGTTGCCGATGCGATCTCGGTTATCTTCATGGTGGAGGTGTTGGATGCGAAGATGGTGTGGGCAGGCGCGGCGGCATCCATGATTTTAAACGTCTCCTTCTTCAGGTCCATGAGCTCCGGAATGGCCTCGATGACCAGGTCTGCTTCTTTGACGGCCTCTTCGAGATCCGTGCAGGGAACCATCAGTTCACTTTTGATCTTTTCGAAATGTTCAGCCGGCACCTTTCCCTTGGAGACCAGTTTTTCAAGGCTGGCATTGATGCGGCCGATGCCCTTGTCGACAAACTCCTGGTTGATGTCCCGTAGAAAGACCTTGTAGCCTGCAATAAGAGCCACTTCCGCAATACCGTGGCCCATGTCGCCGGCACCGATGACTGCGATGGTTTTGATGTCGTCAATGTTCATTTTTTTCCTCCTTAATTTAGGTAAACAAAGGTGCGCAGAGATTGTAAACTTCGGCACCGCTTGTATAGGGCTGGGCATTATCCAGCGATTTTATATCTTCTTAAAGCCCGCCAAAGCCGTCGTCGTCAATTTCGATGGCTGCCGGGCACCCTGCGGCAATGGCGTCCATCTTGCCCAGTACTTCCGGCAGGATGGTCTGGATGTAGAACTGGGCGGTTTTGACCTGGCCGTTGTAAAAGGAGAGATCCTTTTTCTTGGCGCCGTTGGCCAGCTTTTGCGATGCTACATTGGCCCGCCACAGCAGCATCCAACCCATGATCGTGTCCCCGATGACATTCAAGAAGGGCAGCGAGTGAACGAAGGCCGTCTTAAATTCCAGCGACATGGCCCTTTTGCCCATGATCATGGAGATTTCAGCAAGCCGGTTCACGACTTTCTCGACCTGGCCGGCTATTTCTTCAAGCCCCTCAATTTTACGGGCTTCGGCGATGGTGAGCCCTATCTCTTCGAGCAGGCTGGCGAACACCCGCCCTTCCTTTCGGCCCAGTTTACGGGCCAGCATGTCCATGGCCTGGATACCGCTGGTGCCTTCATAAATTGAGGTGATCTTGCAGTCCCTGGCATACTGTTCGACCGGGTAGTCCTGGCAGTAGCCGGCACCGCCGTATACCTGGATCGCCTGGATACAGACTTCGTGTCCGCGAACCGCCAGGTAGTCTTTGATGGACGGTGTAAGCATGTCGAACAGGTCGCCGAACCGTTCCCTCTCTTCTTCTGTTTTACCTAAAGCTCCCCGGGTGGCGCAGGATGTCAAGTAGTAGAAAAAGCTGTGCATACCATTTACATAGGATTTCATCCACAAGAGGTTGCGGCGCACATCCGGGTGCTTGATGATCGGCACGGAAAGTGCGGAATGATCCTTGAAATCCTCGAGATTGCGTCCCTGGACACGCTCCCTGGCATAGTTCACTGCCAGGAGGTAGGCCGCCGATGCATAGGACAGGCCCTGCAGCCCGGTACCCATTCGGGCGCCGTTGATCATGTTAAACATCACCTTCATGCCCTCTTTGGGGGTACCCAAAAGATAGCCCACGCATTTCCCTTTACTGCCCAGGGCCATGCTGGCCGTGGCGCTGGCATGGATGCCGTGCTTTTCTTCCACGCCGGTGCAGACGATGTCGTTGCGGTCGCCCAGGCTGCCGTCGTCGTTGACAAAATATTTGGGCACGATGAAAATAGAGATGCCCTTGGTTCCCGGGGGATCCCCTTCAATGCGGGCCAGCACCGGGTGGATGATATTCTCGCACAGGTCGTGCTCGCCATTGGTGATAAAGATCTTGCTGCCCGACAGGGTGTAGGTGCCGTCCCCGTTTTTTACAGCCGTGGTTTCAAGGGCCCCCACGTCGCTGCCGGCCTGGGATTCTGTCAGCAGCATGGTGCCACCCCATTTTCCGGCGACGATATTGGGAATATAGGTTTTTTTCTGTTCAGGTGTGCCGTAAAGATCAATAAGGCTGGCCGTGCCGTTGCCCATGCTCGTATAGCTGTAAAGCGCCCAGCTGGCCGAAAGAAAATATTCGGCGCAGGCCGCACTGACAAAACCAGGAGCCCCCTGGCCGCCCATCTCCGGCGACATGGCCAGACTCTGCCACTCACCCTCTAAAATCAGTTTGTGAACGTCGTGGAAGCAATCGGGCACCTTGACGTCGCCCTTTTCGAAGCGGACACCCTGCTTGTCACCCTCGGCCAGGGTCGGGAGCATCTCCTTGATGGCCAGTGTCCGTGCTTCGGTGATGATCATATCGCAGGTTTTTTTGTTGAATTCTTTATAATCGTCGTTGTCGATAAGCGTTTCCGATTGCATTTGCTCCCAGATTACAAAGTCGAGATCACGCCTGTCTACCAGTTGTTGTGCCATTAGTTCTTTCTCCTCATTTTGTTAACCAGAAATATAATCGATACGAATTCGTTCGAACCACAAAGGCACAAAGGACACAATAAAAAGGGTGCCCAATGTGCCTGTGGTATGATGTGTCATTGTTGTGCATTTGGCGACCGAATAGAGGCCACTAGATATAAAAAGCCTTTTTATCGTTGAAGATTTTCGATAACCGTGGCCACGCCCAGTCCGCCGCCGCAGCAGGAACCGAATACGCCATAACGGCCGTTATTGCGGATCATGTGGCGCATGGCGAACATGCCGATGCGGGCGCCGGATGCGCCGTTGGGGTGGCCAAAAGCGATGGCCCCGCCCATGGGATTCCATTTTTCCATGTCTATCTTTTCACCGGTCTGTTTTTCGATCTCTTTGATAACGGCCAGATTCTGTACGGCAAAGGCCTCGTTGCATTCCATTATATCCATGTCGGAAAGTTTCAAGCCTGCGCGTTCGATCGCCTGGGGCATGGCATAGGCCGGCCCGATGCCCATGATTTTAGGATCGCAGCCGTAGTCCGCGCCCGCCAGCCATTTGGCCATGGGCTCGTAGCCCAGTTCCGCGGCTTTTTCCGCACTCATCATGAGCACGAAAGCCGCGCCGTCGTTCTGGCCCGATGAGTTGCCGGCCGTGACCGTGCCGCCCATTTTGAAAACCGGTTGAAGCTTGGCCATGCCTTCCAGGGTCGAGGTGGGGCGCGGGTGCTCATCCACCTTGAATTCGTACTCGGGTGTCTTTCTTGTGGCCGGAATGGTGACCGGAACGATTTCTTCTTCAAAGTGACCGGCTTCCATGGCGGCCTTGGCCCTCATCTGGCTGTTGTAGGCGAACGCGTCGGATGCCTCCCGGGGGATGTCATACTTTTCCTGGAGATTCTCGGCGGTGATACCCATGCCGATGCACTCTTCGGCGACCGGGGATAGCTGGGGCGGAATCGGCATCGGTGGAATGAGCTTATAAGGTGTTGTGGCCATGGAAAATTTGATGGCCATCTGGCTGTAAGATTCCATACCGCCGGCAATGATGATGTCGGCCTGGTTGGCCAGGATTTTCCAGGCCGCGTGGTTGATGGAGTCGATGGCGCTGCCGCACTGCATCTCCACGTAGGAGGCCGATGTTTCATACCCGAGAGCGGATCCCAGCATGGCATGGCGGGCCGGGTTGCCGGATTGAGAACAGCCGGTGGCCGATCCCAGGAAGACACTGTCCACGTGCGCTTTTTCCATGATTTTGGTTTTCTGC
>JAFDAT010000269.1 GCA_019313725.1 Deltaproteobacteria bacterium | reverse complement strand
AACTTCGTTACAGCTAAGGACGACCGGAAGCTTCTTTTCCTGTCCGGGGCGGATGAACAGCAGCGTTGGCCAGGGGCGCTTAATGGTATTTTCATAGAAGAATTTTATGCCGCACGGAATATGTCAATGAAAATGAGACACCCGTGTTAATAAATTAGACTCTAATTCATCAGTAGCGGGTTTGTTAATCCATGCCGCGACTGGAAGCAATTTTGGAATCGGCACCTTGCCTTTAAACCGGTTCGGGTTCTTTTGGAATGCATCGGCAAGGACCTGCGATCTTTGTTGGTAAATTTGTTTATCCATTCCGTAGTGGACTTGTTCCGGTGTCATCAGGGCGATACCTGAATGACGATGTTCTTTGTTATACCAGTTAAAAAAGGACTGGCAAAAGGATCTGGCATCCTGAATAGAGCCGAACCTTTGCGGGAACTGTGGACAATACTTCAGCGTTTTGAACTGGGCTTCCGAGTACGGGTTGTCGTTGCTTACATGAGGACGACTGTGGGTTTTGGTTATCCCCAGATCGCTGAGAAGATGTGCAACCACCTTTGATTTCATACTCGATCCCCGATCGGCGTGGATGGTAAGCTGATCGTGTTCAATTTCCTGTTTGGCACAACTATCTTTAATAAGCCGTTTGGCCAGAGCAGCCTGTTCGCAATGAGCGATCATCCAGCCGACCACATAACGGCTGAAAATATCCAGTATCACGTACAGGTAAAAATAAGTCCACTTGACCGGGCCTTTAAGTTTTGTAATGTCCCACGACCAAACCTGATTGGGTTGGGTCGCTAGCAGTTCGGGTTTGACGTATTTGGGATGTTGAACATGTTTTCTACGTTCTTTGACACCTCCGTGTTCAGCCTCAATGATCCGATACATGGTGCGAATTGAGCACAGATACTGGCCGTCATCCAGCAGCTTGGCGTACACTTGATGGGGGGCATCATCACAAAATTGTGCAGAGTGCAAAACATCAATCACAGCCTGACGTTCCATGCCACTGAGGGCCAGAGGAGGTGCTGGCCGTTGGCTGCTGTTATTTCCGGGTCTTTCCTTCGCATTATGGTGCCGATAGAACGTCGCCCTGGGTAATAGTAGTGCCTCACAGGCGGCCTTTTTCCCGGTATGTGGGCTCAATTGTTCAGCCAGAGATATCATTTGATCTCGTCGCTTTCGTCCAGATCCTGGGCGATCCCCAGGATCTCCGACATTTTTTTTTGAGCCTCAATGATCAGTTCAGCCTGTTTCAGTTTTTGTTGCAATCGCCGATTGTCTCTTTCAAGTCGGGCAACCTGGTCGGCCAATGGATTTTTATGCTTTTTCTTACGCCCACGCTTTTTCGGCGACAACGCATGCAGAAGGCCTTCTTCTCTTTGGCAGCGCCAGGTGGTTAAGTGTGATGAATAGAGGCCTTCCCGGCGAAGCAGGGTTCCAAGCTGTCCAGGCTTGGTGTATAAATCAGCCTCGGCAAGAATACTCAATTTGTATTTTGCTGTAAACTTACGCCTACGTTTCTTTTCCGGAACTTCTGGATCCGGTGGCAAGCGATGCCACATTTTCCGGTCGCCAGACATGGGCTCAACTCCAGTCGCCCTACGGGCTCCTTCCATTGGGCCCATGTCTGCGCCGGCTCGAATGGTTGTACTTGATTGATTTATTTGTATAGGTTTCATAGCTAATTCTCCTACCCGCCCTACATTAATTTTTCAAGGGGTAGGTGTCTCACTTACATTGGCACAGAGGGGAAGGTGGAAGGAGGAAGGTAGAAGGTAGAAGGCGGAAGGTGTAAGGTAGAAGGTAGAAGGTAGAAGGCTGAAGGTAGAAGGTGGAAGGAGGAAGGTAGAAGGTGGAAAGCTGTGCGTGATCATACAAAACTTAGAGCGTTTGAACTGGCTGATGAGGTCGTTATTCTGGTTTATAAGGCGACAACTAATTTTCCCAAGGAGGAGTTATATGGTTTGACTTCTCAGATAAAGCGGGCTGCAGTTTCTGTACCTTCAAACATAGTTGAAGGATGTGGTCGTGATAGTCAAGCTGATTATTTGCGGTTTTTATATATATCCTTTGGTTCATTACGGGAGTTACACTATCAGCTTGATTTATCTTGCCGTTTAGGGTTTTTAGATCAAAAACGCTGGTTTAAAATACAATCCAAGGTTATTGAAACCGAAAAGGTGTTGAACGGTCTGATCAGGGCTTTGAGAAGTGATTAATTAGGTGTAGAGGAGGAAGTAGAAAGGCAGAATTTTTTCCTTCTACCTTCAGTCTTCTACCTAAACACCTGTATACACCAGAGGAGGATAAATCCCATGCAAAAGAAAATATTGTTAGCCGTAGACAACACGCGCCCGTCACGAAAGGCGCTGGACTATGCCGCACAGCTGTCCGCTACCATCAGCAACCTGCATTATGTGCTGTTTCACATTCAGCCCTGGATATCGCTTTTTCTCCTGGAAGAGGCGCACAAGAGTTCAAGGACAAAAAAGCAACTGGACAAAGTAATTAAAAAAAATCAAGAGATGGCGGGCAAACTGCTGGATGATTACCAGCGTGCGCTGGAACAAAAGGGAATATCGTCGGAGTACATTGAATGCATCACCAGGACCAGAAATCTGGGATATGCAAAGGATATTATTGAGTGTGCCCAGAAGGAACAATATGATGCCGTCGTGGTGGGCCGCAGGGGTATCTCCGGTCTTCAAAAGATGTATGCCGGCAGTGTCACCACCGACATACTGGAACAATCCCAGGTTATTCCGGTGTGGATGGTGGATGGTGAAGTGCCTTCGGGTGAGATGCTGATAGCCATAGACGGTTCGGAGGCGTCCCTGCGGGCGGTGGATCATGTCAGCTTCATTCTGTCTGATAACCCCGATGCCCGCCTGACACTTCTGCATGTAACCGGCAATGCACGAAATTACTGTGAAATCGACCTTGAAGCGCACCCCAATCCGGAGCTGGAAGATATTGTAGTCCGCGGTGACAAAACCTGCATCGACCAGTTTTATCCTCTCGCCATGCGGAAATTTGAAGATGCCGGGATCTCTTCGGAGCAGATCAGATTTGAAACGCTGAAGGGTGGCAGGCGGATCGGCAAGACGATTCTGGATTATGCCCAAAAAGGCAATTTCGGCACCGTGGTGGTCGGCCGGCGGGGCATTAACAAATCCTTTTTTATGGGCAGTGCATCCCGTTACATGATCAACAAAATATCCGGCGGGGCTTTGTGGCTAGTCCCCTGATATTTCGAAGGTATCCCTATTGAAAGAAAACCCAAGGTCTGATAAATTTGAATTCAAATGAATCCATTGAAAATATCTATTTCCTGACCATTCTTAAAGTTTGCAACGCGCACCTTAGGTTAAATTAAGGGGAACCAGCATGCCGAAACTGATTGCCAATTATTTCGTATTCGCCGTGGTTTTAATCATTTATGGAGCCCAGGTCTGACCGTTTCTGGTCGGCCTCGGGTACCCAAAGGCCGTTTGGACGACGTTTGTCATGCTGGCGCTGCTGCTGCCGTTTCGCCTGTACGGTTACAGAAAAGCCCAACAGCAACTGAGCGAAGATAAAATTCCGCATATGCCGCTTTACCATCTGCCCTGGAGGGCGTTTGTAGCAGACATCATCACCTGGTTTCTGATCGGTCTTTGCATCGCCTCAGTATACCTGTTTTACTACCATTCGTTTGTCTCTACTTTCATAAAGATTGTAGTTGCCGGCTTGTTCTTCGGTATATTCGGCGGAATGCTCAGCTTTCTGGACACGGAAGGTCAGGTGATCAGTGTTCTGGAAAAGGCCGAGACACCGCTGGAGACACCGCGGAAAATGCTGCTGACAGTGAGCCGTAAGATGACATTTTTCATGGCCACAATGACATTTTTCATGGCCTTCATCATTCTTCTGGTGGTGCTTCTGGACATATATTATCTCATCGAGAACAACGATCTTTCAGACCACAGTATATATGGAGCCGTTTTCAAGGAGATTCTGTTTGTCTTTGCGGTCATGCTGACGGTCAGTCTGATCATCATTAAAAAATATTCCCGCAACCTTAAACGGGTCATTGCCATCCAGCTCGAGGTGCTGGAGGAAGCCGCCAACGGAAATTATGACATCCGGGTTCCCCTGGTGAGCAATGACGAGTTCGGTCAGATTGCGTTCAAGACAAATGACCTGATCGTGGGCTTGCGGGAACGGGATGTCTGCTACATGAGCTTCGGCAAATATGTAACACCCGAAATCAGGGACCGCATCCTCAATGATCACATACCGGTGAACGGCGAACGTACCGAGGGGACCCTGTTGTTTTCCGACCTGCGTGATTTTACCCGATATGTGGAAAGCACCGAACCCGAAGAAGTGATTCAAAGCATGCGGGAGTATTTTACGGCCATGGAAAGGGCCATTCGCAAATATCACGGTCTGGTGCTGCAGTATGTGGGTGACGAGATCGAGGCGGTTTTCGGCGTGCCCATCAGCCTGGACGATCACGCGGGCCTGGCGGTGCAGGCTGCCCTGGAGATGCGCAGGGCGCTGGAAGAATTGAATCGGAAACGGACCCGGGACGGGAAAAAGCCTTTTCGACACGGCATCGGCGTCCATACGGGGAAACTGCTGGCCGGCAACACGGGTAGTGAGGATCGTCTTTCATATGCACTCATCGGAGGAACCGTAAATCTGGCTTCGCGTATTGCCGGGCTCAACAAAACCTTTGCCTCTGATATCCTGGTGAGCGGTGCTACGGTCGATGAGATGCATGCGGAATTTCCCATGAAAAAGGAGCCGGCACAGATGGTCAAGGGCTATTCCAGGCCAGTGACCGTGTATAGGTTACCATAATGAAAGACTATGACCGACAATGAAAAAAGTCCGGCACACAAATTTCACCAGGGCACCCTGGGGACATTTGCCGGTGTCTTCACACCCAGTATCCTGACCATCCTGGGTATCATTCTCTTTCTTCGCCTGGGGTATGTGGTGGGCAATGCCGGTCTGGGTAGAACGCTGGTCATCCTGGCGTTTGCCAACGGCATTTCCATCCTGACAACGATTTCACTTTCAGCCATCGCCACCAACATTCACGTCAAAGGTGGCGGTGACTATTATCTCATATCCAGGACCCTGGGGCTTGAATTCGGAGGGGCCATTGGCATCGTGCTCTTTCTGGCCCAGTCGGTTTCCATCGGATTTTACTGCATCGGCTTTGGCGAAGCGGTTGTCCACATTCTCCCCGGCACCGGACAGGTTTACCATTCACCGCAGGTAATCGCCGGCG
>JAFDAT010000268.1 GCA_019313725.1 Deltaproteobacteria bacterium | reverse complement strand
CTTTCTATTTCGGGGGTACGGCGCTCCTGATCGTTGTCGGTGTGGCCATCGACACGATATCACAGATCGAATCCCACATGCTGACCCGGCACTATGAGGGTTTTTTAAAGAAGGGCGGCGTGAAGGGTAGACGTTAGCACTCAGCTATTAATTAACCATTTGTTAACGAATAATAATTAATGAATACCACTTAACTAAGGACGGATGTGCTATGCCAAAGGAAGAGGCCATTAAAGTCGAAGGCGTTGTTCTGGAAACACTGCCCAATGCCATGTTCAAGGTCGAGCTTGAAAACAAACACCAGGTTCTGGCTCATATTTCCGGGAAAATGCGCATGCACTTTATAAAGATATTACCCGGGGACAAGGTAACGGTAGAACTTTCACCGTATGATCTGACTCGCGGGCGAATAACATACCGCTCGAAATAATAACCATGCAGTGTGGTGGCTGACAGCGTACAGGCTGGCGGCCGGGACTGTAAGACGGCACTTACCACGTCGACATTGAACAAGGAGATGCAGCCATGAAGGTCAGGGCATCAGTTAAAAAAATGTGCAGCAAATGCAAAATCATCCGGCGCAAAGGGGTGGTGAGAGTGATCTGCACGAACAAGCGACACAAACAGAGGCAAGGATAGAGGAGGAAGACCATTGGCACGTATTGCTGGCGTTGATTTACCCAGGGGTAAACGTATCGAAATAGGCCTTACATATATTTACGGTATCGGGAGAATGACATCGAATCGTATTCTTTCCAAGATAAATATCGATCCGGACACTAAAACAGATGACCTGTCCGAGTCCGAGATTAACAACATTCGAAAAGTTTTAGACGCCGAGTACAAGGTCGAAGGTGTGCTGCGTTCTGAAGTTTCGATGAACATTAAACGACTAATGGATCTGGGATGCTACCGGGGGCTTCGCCACAGGCGCTCCCTGCCGGTCCGCGGACAGCGCACGAGCACCAATGCGCGAACCCGCAAAGGCCCGAAACGTTCGGCTGTAAAGAAAAAGGGCGGCGCTCCAAAGAAGTAGTCGCTTATAAAGTAGCTGATGACTAATCATAGCAAACAGGGACACATCGCAAATGCCTAGAAAAACCCGTACAAAAAAGAAAGAAAAGAAGAATATCCCGACTGGTGTGGTCCACATTCAGTCCACATTCAATAATACTATTGTGACGATTACCGATCCTGGCGGCAATGTCGTTTCCTGGTCCAGCGGCGGCGTTCAGGGGTTTAAGGGCTCGCGGAAAAGCACGCCCTTCGCAGCCCAGCTTACCGCTGAAGATGCTGCCAAAAAAGCCATGGATCACGGCATGCGCAGCGTAGAAGTTTACGTAAAAGGCCCCGGAGCGGGACGAGAGTCCGCCCTGAGGGCGCTTCAGGCAGCAGGGTTCAACGTTGTCTTGATAAAGGACGTTACACCAATACCGCATAATGGTTGCCGTCCGCCGAAAAGACGCCGGGTCTAGATGGTGCCGATGCGGTGGCCATTTCCGGTTATGAGGCTGCCCCGGTTACCGAAACCAATACCCAACCTGGTAAAACAAAGCATTAAACGACTATTTCGACTGAAATGGATGCGGTATAAACCACTGTCCGTTTCTAATGAAGGAGGAAGATTTGGCACGATATAGAGGATCGGTCTGCAGAATTTGCCGACGTGAAAACCTGAAATTGTTCTTGAAAGGGGACCGTTGTTACTCGGATAAGTGCGCATTTGACAGAAGAGGGTATGCACCGGGAGATCACGGGCAGCGTCGTCGTGGAAAAACATCGGACTATGGTATCCAGCTCAGGGAAAAGCAGAAAGTCAAACGTATGTATGGGCTTTCCGAAAAACAGTTCCACCTGTTCTTTGAGCGGGCGGACAGCCAGAAAGGTATTACCGGAACCAATCTGCTGGTCATGCTTGAACGCCGCATGGACAATATCATTTATCGGTTGGGGTTTGTCAATTCTCGAACCCAGGGACGTCATTTTGTAAAACACAATCATTTCCTGGTAAACGGCAAGAAAGTGAATATCCCTTCATACCTTATCAAGGTTGGTGATGTCATCGAAGTCAGAGAAAAGAGCAAAAAAATCCAGGCGCTCAGCGACGCTTTGGATGCCGTTGTACGCCGGGGCATCCCCCCCTGGCTGGAGCTCGAAAAAGACACCATGAAGGGTTCCGTGACAGCGAATCCCGCACGGGAAGATATCACCATGCCGATACAGGAACAGCTCATTGTAGAGCTTTACTCCAAGTAACCGGATCGAGGAATATTAATAAAGGGTAGAGGGGATGCGGGTGACTGTTCACTGCATTAAACACTCTGACCCGATATAGTCTGGAGAGAACATAATGACATTAAATGATACCATGTTCATAAACTGGCGCTCCATGATAAAGCCGGATAAGGTCCAGGTAAACAGTACACCATCCTACGGCAAGTTTGTTTGTGAGCCGCTCGAAAGAGGTTTCGGCATCACTATAGGTAATTCGCTGAGACGAATTATTCTGTCTTCTCTGCATGGCGCCGCCATTGTCTCGGTAAAATTTGATACTGTCATGCATGAGTTCAGTGTCATCCCCGGCGTTCTTGAAGATGTTTCCGAGCTTATTCTGAATTTAAAGGAAGTCAGGCTGAAAGTGTCTAGCGCGGAACCTCAGGCAGTCTACATTGATGCCAAAGGTGAAGGCATCATTACCGCTGCCGATATTACCAGTGAGGATGGACGGGTGGAAATACTCAACCCGGACCAGCATATTGCCACGCTCACGGACAAATCCGAACTGAATATGACGATGACGGTGAAACTGGGCAAGGGTTACTCGTTGGCGGAAGCCAACAAGGATGAAGACGCGCCTGTGGGAACCATACCCATCGATGCGGTTTTTTCGCCTGTCAAACGCGTCAACTATGTTGTCGGCAATGCCCGCGTGGGCCAGAGAACGGATTATGACAAACTGACCCTTGAGGTCTGGACCGACGGCAGCATTTCACCCGAGGACAGTGTGGCCTACGCCGCGAAGATATTCAAGGAGCAGATGACCATTTTCATCAACTTCGATGAAGATCTTGAGCCTGAACCCGATACAAGTGCCAGCGAACAACAGAAGCCCAAGTACAATGAAAACCTGTACCGTAGCGTAGAGGAGCTGGAACTGTCCGTCCGCAGTGCAAACTGTCTGAAAAATGCAGAAATACTTAAACTCTATCAGCTTGTTAAGAAATCTGAAGCAGAGATGCTCAAGACGAAGAATTTTGGCAGGAAATCCCTGAATGAAATCAAGGAGGTTCTGACGGAGATGGGACTTTCCCTTGGCATGAAACTGGAAGGATTCGTGCCGCCTGAAGAAGATGCAGAGGAAGGAGAATAGGCAATAAAATGAGACATCGAAAAGCGGGTGTAAAACTTAACATGACGAGCAGTCATAGGCAGGCCATGTTCCGGGACATGGTGACTTCTCTATTCAAATATGATCGTATCAAGACGACGGATGCCAAAGCCAAAGAATTGAGGCGCTGGGCAGACCATATGATTACCCTGGCCAAGCGGGGAGACCTGCATGCACGCAGGCAGGCCATGTCGGTCATTCGGGAAAAAAATGTCGTCCACAAGCTGTTCGAGGAAGCCTCTGAGCGTTTTGGCTCTGTGGCGGGCGGATACACCCGGCTGGTTAAACTTGGGCGCAGGCCCGGTGATTCTGCGCCGGTATCTTTGATCGAGCTGATTACCCAGGAAAGCCGTGACAAGAAAAAGAAACCCGCTAAGAAAGCCAAATCGGCAGCTGCACCCAAAGCAAAGGAAAAAGCCGTGGCGAAGGATGCTGCCGGGGCGGTCGAAGTAACGCCGGCGGTCCCGGACGCGGATGCAGCTGATGTTGTTGAAGCAGCTACCGAAGATGCTCCCGAAGAGAAAACGCAGGTAGCCGCCGATCCCGAGGAAACATCCGGCCCGGCGGAAGCGGTGGATGCGCAGGCGGACGAAGCCGTACCCGAGAAGGCCGAAACGGAAGCGGCGGCTGCCGAGGAACAGAAGGAGTCGAAAGATAAAAGCGAATAGATTCACAATAATAAGAAATTACTTTTAAATCTCAAAGGGTCCTGATTTTTATGTCAGGGCCCTTTTTTTCTTGACTAAAATAAGGATAGCTGTATTATAGCTTTAAACAATCTTTGGTAAATGAATAGGGTTTATTTTTAGGAGGAACAAAGGTCGTTTCCGAGTAGGAAGGACCACTACCGGAAAGGTCCACAGCCAAAAGGAGGCACAGATGCAAAGAAGATGGTTTGTCGTTTTCACATGTTGTCTGGTAAGCTTTGTATTCTTCACGGTTTCTGCATTTGCAGGAGCGCCGTCAATAGAAAAATGGAAAGCTGACTTCGACCCTTCGGGGGCTAAATACAAATGCATTGTTTCCAATGTTTCGCATCCCGGAATCAAAGGTGCCTACGTCGGTTTTGCGATTCGGGACGAATTGTGGAAGAGGACGAACGGCCAAATTTATGTAGATTATAAACCTTTTTCCATGCTGGGGGGTGAAGTTGAAGTGCTCAACCAGCTCCAGATGGGCGCCATTCAGGGAATGGGATGCAGTTCTGTTGCCGCCCCTAATTTGGGACCTAGGTTCGGATTACTGAATCTCCCTTTTTTGATCAATAATTTTGATAAGTTGGATAAATTTGCCGAAAGCGGTAAGCTTTTTGACCATTTTATGATGGCTATGGACCATCAAGGAATAATGGGTATTGATATCACTGCGTACGGGAGTTATGGATGGGCCACAACAAATCCGGTAGACTCCCTGGGAGGTATTCGAAAGGAAAAAATAAGAATCGCCGAAGCCGCTGTAAATCGACTTACTTACAAATCATGGGGCTTAAATCCTGTTCCAATGCCTTGGCCCGATGTGCCGGTTGCTCTGAAACAAGGTGTAATCACCGCACTCGACCATACACCACTCGTTTGCCAGTTAACGGGCAAGTTTGCAACCGTCAAACATTATACCCATGTTGAGTATGCACAAGGTGCTTTTATTTGGATATTCAATAAAGCATGGATTAACAAGCTGCCTGCCGATCTACGGACGACCTTTATAGATGTCGTGCATGAAGTTTGCCAGAAACTTCGCAAAGAAGCTGTAGGCCAGGAAGCTGTTATGATCAGTGCCGCAGAGAGTAAGAATGGTGTTACTTTCCATACGCTTTCCGAGCAAACTATAGATGTCCTTAGAAAAAAAGGCGATGCTGTGCACAAGGAATATATGCCTAAGATAAACAAAGTCTATCCAGGTGATCAATATAAAC
>JAFDAT010000267.1 GCA_019313725.1 Deltaproteobacteria bacterium | reverse complement strand
AAAGTGTCAAGTGATCTAAAATTATAAGTGATCTAAAGTTGATGAATCGCTACGCTCTGCCATTTATAAAAAAGATAGAATTCCTTAACTTTAGGCACTTTAGTTCACTTTAGCTCACTTTAGACACTCATATGTTATGGCGTAGATACTCCCTTCCAGGGAGCATCCAGTGCCGGGCCCTCTGGACCCGGGTATCTACTTGCTGCCGAAACGATTTCGAATTCCGGCATAAAGACATAAAAAGATACCGGAGAACAGGGCGATACGCCCCAGAAAATCGCCGTGACGGGAAAAAAAAGTCAACCCCTTGCGCAGAGGAATTTCGCCTTTAAGCGTGGCCTCCTGCCACCAGGGTGTCCGGGCGATGACCATGCCCCTGGCATCTATCAGAGCGGAAATACCGTTATTGGCCGCGCGAATAAAAGTCCGCCGGCATTCGATGGCCCGCATCCGGCTGAAATTAAAGTGGTGTTGGTAGCCCGGAGTGTTTTTCCACCAGCCGTCGTTGGTAATCATGCAGATAAACCCTTTTTGTCCGGGCAGATTGCGCGCGCAGTAGGGACCGAAGATGGATTCAAAGCAGACAATGGGTAATATGCCCATGGAAGCATCGGGGGTTTCAAAAGCAGAACGGGCCTCACGGTTGGAATAGGTTCCGGTGTAGCCGCCCAACTCCAGGGAATATTTACCCAGAAAGCTTAAGTACTGTACAAAGGGCATGCGCTCGAACAGGGGCACCAGCTTGGTTTTATGGTAAAACTGGGCTGCGGAACCAGGGGGTAGGAACAGCGCCGAGTTGAAGGCCTCGTAAAAAAAATCTTTTTGCCGGTCATAGCGGCTGCCCGGGACACGGTCCTCCCGGCCAAGCTTCTCAAAACTGTGTACGCCCAGAAGGATGTTCAATTGCGGGTATTTTTTCTGGAAGTTCTGCAAACGGCGAAAGTGGGGTGACGACCCGGGATCATTTTCATCCATCTGCTGCAGGATCAGGGTTTCGGGGCCAAAAAGAAATCGGGTTTGGGCATCACACAGAGCGTCCGCCGTCCTGAAAAACGCATCCAGGTGCCGGGCCTGCTTTTCAGGGGCGAACTTTTCCGTATAGGGGTCCAGGTTGGGCTGCACCAGCGCAAACGGCAGGGATTCTTCACCTTCGCAGACGTTTTCAAAGATGTTCCAGGACAGACACACGGGAACCAGGAATATCAGCAAAACACCCGCCCCAGCCAGAATGCGTGAACCTGTAGCGCCATGGCGGCAGGTCGTGTAAAACTGCAGGCCGGCAAGGTTGACCAGGATGATCCAGAGGGTCCCCCCCCGCGCACCGGTATACTCGTACCATTGGATGATTCCGGGTGCCGTGGCCAGGGCGTTACCCAGGTTGAGCCAGGGCCAGGCCAGGTCCCACAATTCATGAAAGTGTTCGTATCCCATCCAGATCAGCACAAAGGGAAGCAGCAGGGAAAGACTCAGGACCGTTCGAACGCGGCTGACCAACCAGAAGAAGAGCGCCTGTACCAGCGCATTGGCCAGCATGATGAGCATGGCACCTACAAGGTGTGTTCTTGAAACCCACCAGGTTCCCAAAAGATTCCAGAGCAGAAAACTGACCAGGGCGTAATTGAAAACCAGGTATGGGTTGGCACGATGCCGGAGCATTTCTTCCAGGCGCAAAAGCGGTATCCAGGCTATGAAAATCAAGAACCAAAGCGGTGGAAATACCCAGGGAAGTCCCAGCAGCAGGCCGCTGATAAGGGCAAAACACAGGTTCTTGCTTCCATCCCCCCGGCCGGCAGTATGCTGTCGGTTGTCCAATGGGTTTAATGTGCTGATTCCATGCATATGAACTGTCTCTCAAACCTGGAGGTCAGTATCAAGTATATTTTTATAAGATGGGTTTCATTGTACGTGGTTGAGCATGAAAATTTTGACAAAGCCGAAAGCTTCTGATAGCTATGAGATAGCTACACATTAGAAACAATTACCAGCGCGGGTTTATGGTTGATCTCATGTCTTATGGCATTGATATTAATTGAAAAGACAAACACCCGTTTCTAATGAAACCCAAACACGGAAGGAGGAAGTTATGGCTAAAAAAATATCATTGATTTTTATTCTGATTGCTTTTCTTTTTACGAGTGCCGCCATGGCGGCATCACCTAAAATGGGGGGAACCCTTGTTTTCGGAAGAGGCGGCGACAGCGTCGGCCTTGATCCGGCCTACGAAACTGACGGCAATTCCTTTCTGGTGTGTGACAATATTTATGAAGCGCTGGTGGGCTACGCCGACGAGAGCACAGCCCTTGAACCAGGGCTGGCGGAGTCGTGGGAAATTTCGTCGGATGGCAAAAAGTACACCTTTCAACTGAGAAAGGGTGTTACGTTTCATGACGGCACACCCTTTAACGCCAATGCGGTTGTCTTTTCCATCGGCCGCATGATGAAAACCCCCAATGTCAAATTTGTCGGCAAGGAATGGAAGATTCCCCCCCAGGAGCGTCCGCCGGAGTACTGGGTATCCATGGAAATGGATGACACCATCGGCAGCATCGAAGCCGTCAGCGAGTACAAGGTCGTCTTTAACCTGAAACGCGTCGAGGCGCCTTTTCTGGCGAACATGGGCATGGATTTTGCGGATATCATCAGCCCCACGGCATTTATGAAGAATCCCAAGGAATTTTTACGCAATCCCGTGGGCACCGGCCCCTACAAATTTTTTCAGTGGATCAGGGACGACCGGATCGTTCTGGTAAAGAATGCCAAATACTGGGATAAAAAAGGAGGTCCTTACCTGGACAAGATTGTTTTCCGCGCCATTCCGGAAAATTCGGTCCGCTTTCTGGAACTGAAAACCGGCAATATTCACATCTGCCAGTTCCCCAATCCCGCGGACATCGACCTGGCGCGCAAAGATGCGAACCTCAATCTCCCCACCCAGCCGGGCATGAACATCGGGTACCTCTCCTTCAACCACACCAAGGAACCCTGGAAGAGCAACCTCAACCTGCGCAAAGCGATTGCACACGCCATCAACCGCAAGGCCATCGTGGACAACATTTACCAGGGTATGGGACAGGTTGCCAAGAACCCCATTCCCCCGACCATGTGGGGATACAACACATCGGTTCCCGGCTACAAGTATGACCTGGAACTGGCCAAGGAGTACATGGCCAAGGCAGGATTTCCTGAAGGTAAAGGCCTGGGCGAGATCACACTGTGGTCCATGCCGGTTCCCAGACCCTACAACCCGGAAGGGCAGAAGATCGGTGTTGCCATGGCGGCAGATCTGAAAAAACTGGGCATCACGGCGAGAATCGTGAGCTATGACTGGGGCACCTATCTGAAACGCCAGCGCGAACAGCCGGAAGACATGGACCTGTTTCAGCTCGGGTGGACCGGTGACAACGGCGACCCCGATAACTTTCTGGCTGTGCTTTTTGACGGGTTGGCCTCTTCTTCGGTCCGGACCCAGTGGCACAGCGAGGCCTATCACAATTACATGCTGATGGGTAAACAGACGGTGGATCAGGCCAAGCGCACGAAAATTTATGAAGATGCGCTGCAACTGCTTTACGACGAATGCCCGGTCATACCGATAGCCCATTCAACCGTCATCTGGCCGTCACAGAAAAAAGTGATGAATTTCAAACTTCATCCGACAGGATCCGTCAGGATGAAGAATGTGTGGCTTGATAAATAAAATATCTAATCGATAGACTTAGACTCCCCCGGGGAAACCCGGGGAAGTCTCAAAACAAAGCCCAAAATCCAAAGTATCCAAATTTTAAAATCGAGCGACAATACAATTAAGCAAATTACTTCGCGCCCTATTTCTGTTTAAGTATTTGGTGTTGGTGCATTTGAAATTGTTTCGTATTTTCGCCTTGTCCGGGTTGGGTGCTAAAGACAACGTATGTTATCCTATATCCTCAGACGGATACTGATCCTGATCCCCACGCTGCTGGGCGTATCCATCATCGTGTTTCTCATGCTGCAGGCGATGCCGGGGGACCCGGCGGAACTGCTGCTGGGGGAACGCGCCACTGACAAGGCTTTGTTTGAGATCAGGGAGCACCTGGGGTTGAACGAGCCGCTCTACGTGCAGTACGGCCTGTTTCTCAAACGCCTGATGAAGGGCGACCTGGGTGAAACCATCTGGACCCGTCAGAAAGTGTGGACGGAGGTCAAGCAGCGCTTTCCGGCAACCATCGAGCTGGCCGTTGTCGCGCTCTTCATCGCCTGTTTTTTCGGCGTTATACTCGGCATCATTTCCGCTACCCGGCAGTACTCCCTGTTCGACTACATCAGTATGCTGGGTGCCCTGGCCGGTGTCAGCATGCCGATATTCTGGCTGGGGCTGGTATTCATGCTGATTTTTTCTGTCAACCTGGGGTGGCTGCCCCTGTCGGGCAGACTGAGCATCGATGTCGACCTTCAAATTATCACCAATTTTTACGTTTTGGATGCCGTCCTTACCCGGAACTGGGTAGCTCTGAAGGATGTTCTCTGGCATATCATCATGCCGGCCGTCACCTTGAGCACGATTCCCATGGCCATCGTGGCCAGGATGACACGCTCGGCCATGCTCGATGTGCTGCGCCAGGACTACATTAAAACAGCCAAGGCCAAGGGCCTCTCACAGTTCAAGGTCGTATTCAAGCATGCCCTGCGGAATGCGCTGATCCCGGTGGTGACGACCATCGGGCTGCAGTTCGGGGTCACGCTGGGCGGCGCCATCCTGACCGAGACTATTTTTGCGTGGCCCGGGGTCGGAAAATGGATGTATGATGCGGTCATGCAGCGGGACTACATGGTCATCCAGGGCGGTACGCTGCTTATCGCCACACTGTTTGTCGTCATTAACCTGTGCGTGGATGTTCTCTACGCCATCATCAACCCCAGAATCAGTGTAAACTAACCGATGACTGAAGCCAAAATCCATAAAAACCCCCTGGACCGGCATCCGCTCATCGAACAGATGTCCCAGCTATGGCGCAACAAAACCGCTGTTGCCGGTATGCTTATCGTTCTATTTTTTGTGTTTGCAGCTATTTTCGCTCCCCTGTTGAGCCCCCACGATCCGGTGGAAATATCGCTTTACGACCAGTTGAAACCACCGATCTGGCACGAAAAGGGAACCTGGAAAAATATTCTGGGGACCGACGACCTGGGACGCGACATCCTCTCCCGCCTGATATACGGTTTATTATCCTGGCCTTTCCCTACCTACTGCTGGCCATTGTGGTCGTGGCCTTTTTGGGACCCAGTCTCAAGAATTGCATGATGGCCATCGGGATCACCTATATACCGCGTTTTGCCCGGATCGTTCGCGGCAGTGTGCTGGAAGAGAGCGAGAAGGATTATGTGATGGCGGCCCGTTCCATCGGTGCAAAAGACTGGCGAATTATTTTCATCGCCATCATTCCCAACTGTTTGGGCCCCCTGATCGTTCAGACGACGCTTTCATTCGCGTCGGCCATTCT
The DNA here is from genome assembly GCA_019313725.1 of Deltaproteobacteria bacterium. Taxonomy (GTDB): domain Bacteria; phylum Desulfobacterota; class Desulfobacteria; order Desulfobacterales; family B30-G6; genus JAJDNW01. The sequence goes on along the minus strand of JAFDAT010000267.1, from coordinate 4,555 downwards.
GGATGCCGCTGCACTCAGTTTCCTGGGGTTGGGGGCGCAGCCCCCGACACCGGAGTGGGGTGCCATGATTGCCAGAAGCAGGTCCCTTATTTTAAGGGCTTCGTGGGTGATGACGTTTCCCGGAATTGCCATATTGCTTGCGGTTCTCGGATTCAATCTTTTCGGCGACGGGCTCAGGGATGCCCTGGATCCGCGGCTGAGAGATTAACCGAAATAAATACTCTGCCATCTCAGCGGGCTCGAACGAAGTGGGCGAGCGTTATATTTTTAGACGGACCTGAATATTCATGAACAACAAAAACCTACTGGACATTCTTCACCTGCAGACGCATTTCTTCGTGCGCGGGCAGGTGGCCAAGGCCGTCGATGATATTAATCTGAGCATCAAGCCGGGCAAAACTCTGGGGCTGGTCGGGGAATCCGGCTGCGGCAAGAGTGTCACTGCGCATTCGATCATACAGCTCATTCCGGACCCTCCCGGCAGGATTGTGGGCGGGGAGATCCGTTTCAACGGCACGAACCTGCTGGAGCTGTCGGAAAAGGAGATGCGTAAGATCAGGGGCAACCGGATTTCCATGATCTTTCAGGAGCCCATGACCTCCCTGAACCCGGTGTTTTCAGTTGGTGACCAGGTCGGCGAGGTCATCCGGCTGCACCGGAATCTTTCTTCCCGGGAAACCCATTCCCGGGTGGTGGACATGTTTAAACGGGTGGGGATACCGGCGGCGGAAAAGCGGCTGGATGACTATCCACATCAGATGAGCGGCGGGATGCGGCAGCGCGTGATGATCGCCATGGCGCTGGCGTGCAACCCCCAGCTGATGATTGCCGACGAACCCACGACCGCTCTGGATGTCACCATACAGGCCCAGATTCTCGACCTGATGAACACGCTCAAGTCGGACACGGGAGCTTCCATCCTTTTTATCACCCACGACCTGGGTGTCATAGCGGAAATGGCCCAGCATGTGGCCGTAATGTACGCAGGCCGGGTGATGGAGTACGCCGATGCAGAATCCCTTTTTCTAAACCCCAAACACCCCTACACGGTGGGGCTGATGGAGTCGATCCCCATACTCGGCAGGGGCGACAAGCAAAAAAGACTGCCGACCATCTCCGGTGTGGTGCCGTCTCTGTTCGAACTCCCCGACGGGTGTCTTTTCAGCGACCGTTGCCCGGATGTGTTTGCCGACTGCCGAAAAACCATGCCTCACCGGTGTGAGGTGGAAAAAAACCATATTGTACGGTGTCTGAAATATGCCTGAAACGCAAACCGGTCGAGAAGAACTTCTGCGCACGGAAAACCTGGTGAAGCACTACCCCATCCTGGGGGGGGTGTTTCTAAAGGAGGTCGCATCGGTCAAAGCCGTCGACGGGGTGAGCATTACCGTGGACAAGGGGGAGACCCTGGGGCTCGTGGGTGAATCCGGGTGCGGCAAAACGACCCTGGGTCGCACCATATTGAGACTGGAAGAGCCCACCAGCGGAGCGGTGTATTTCAACAATGAAAATATACTCGATTACAATCCGGAACAGCTCAGGAACCTGCGCAGGGAAATGCAGATCATTTTTCAGGACCCCTTTTCCTCCCTGAATCCGCGTAAAACCATCGGCCACATCATCGGTGAGCCGCTGCTCGTCCACGGTATGGGCAGCAGAAAGGCAAGGAATAAACGCGTTCTCGAACTTATGGAAGTGGTGGGGCTGCGGAAAGAGCACATGCGCAGATACCCGCACCAGTTTTCCGGCGGGCAGCGTCAAAGAATAGGCGTGGCCCGTGCGCTGGCGCTCAACCCCCGGCTGATCGTCTGTGATGAGGCCGTATCGGCCCTGGATGTTTCCATTCAGGCCCAGGTCATCAATCTGTTGAAAGATCTCCAGGAAGAATTTGATCTGACCTACCTTTTTATATCGCACGATTTGAGTGTCGTGGAGCATATCAGCGACCGTGTAGCCGTCATGTACCTGGGAAAAATCGTCGAGTCCACCACCAGCGGGAAACTTTACAAAAAGCCGCTGCACCCCTATACGCAGGCATTGCTGTCAGCGTCACCGTTGCCTGATCCCAAAGCAAAGCGCAAGCGGATCATATTGAAGGGTGATGTCCCCAGCCCTATCGATCCGCCATCGGGATGCCGTTTTCATACCCGTTGTCTGTTTGTCAGGGATGTCTGCCGCAAAAGGGAACCCGAGTACCGGGAAATTGAAAAGGGCCATTGGGTAGCCTGCTTCTTTGCAGGCACTGTTTCTAATTAAGGTGGCGCAGATGCTGTCAAAGTTGTTTAATTTTATAAAAATAGACATCTGGAACATTCAGTCCAAACACCTGTCCGGTAAAAAATCATTTTACCTTCGGCTCCTCAGGGTTGTGCTGCTGGCAACGCGTGGCTTTGGAGAGGATCAGCTGAAACTGCGGGCTTCGGCACTTACTTTTTATACCCTGTTGGCCATCGTCCCCATTCTGGCCATGGCTTTTGCCATTGCCAAAGGCTTCGGGTTCGAATCGCTGCTCGAAAATCGACTTCTGCAGGAATTCCCGGGTCACGAAGCAGCGATGCAGCAGGTGCTCAATTTTGCCCACAACCTTCTCGAAAAGACCCAGGGCGGCATGATGGCCGGCGTCGGTGTCATTGTTCTGTTCTGGGCCTCCATCAACGTGCTGAGCCACATCGAGCAGTCCCTCAACGACATCTGGGATATCAAGAGATCCCGCTCCATTTGGCGCAAATTCAGCGACTATCTGTCCATCATGGTGCTTTCCCCGGCGCTCATCATTCTTTCCAACAGCGTCAGCGTCTACATCAATATGCAGGTAACCACTATTGTTGCGCAGATATCGTTTCTTGGGTTTTTCAGCCCGCTTATCTTTTTTTGTCTCAAACTCCTGCCATTCGTGATTATCTGGATATTGTTTTCGCTCATCTACCTGTTGATGCCCAACACCAAAGTCAAACTCGCGCCGGGTTTGATTGCCGGATTTATTGCCGGCGGGTTTTTTCAGATTCTCCAGTTCATCTACTTCAACTTCCAGTTCATCATTGCCAAGTACAATGCCATTTATGGTAGTTTTGCAGCACTTCCCCTGTTCTTGTTCTGGCTCCAATTAAGCTGGCTGATTGTTTTGTTCGGAGCAGAGATTTCGTATGCGTACCAGAATATGGATACATACGAGTTTGACCAGGAAAGCAGGCGGATCAGTTTCGGTCTGAAAAAAATGCTGGCCCTCATGATCTCACACCTGGTCATCCAAAGATTTGTCGGTGTGGAAAAGCCGTTGACGATGACCCAGATCGCCGGCAGACTGGAAATTCCCATACGATTGGTTCACCGGATTGTCGCAGATCTGACGGATGGCGGCATTCTGTCCGAGGTGGAAGGGGCCGAACCCGAGGAGACGGCGTATCAGCCGGCCGTGGATACCGGCATATTGAACATGAGCTACATCGTAGATGCTTTGGAAAAGCACGGTTCCCACAAGATTCCGGTGCTTCAGACAAAGGAAGCTGCGGCGATTTCAGCTTCGCTGGAGCGATTTAAAGATACGATTGAGCAATCTCCGGATAATCTTTTACTGCGGGATCTGACGTAACAGGAAAAGAACGTTCATCACGAAAACATGAAAATAAAAACCACGAAAAGGCATGATGTCATTGCGTGGTTTTGTATTTCATGGCGGCAGATTTTTTTGGTGCTATATGCCTGCCGCTGTGTGTAGCGGTTCTGAAAATCGGAAGTTTACGTAAAAAAGTCGAGACAGCCACGTTACGACGATGCAAGTTCTTCCACCGCGTCAATGCTTTTGGGGATGGACTTTCCCAGAACGCGCGTGCCTTTATCGGTGACCAGGACGTTGTCTTCGATACGCACACCGCCGAAGCCTTTGAAGGTTTCCACCTTTTCATAGTCGATGAACCGTTCGAATTTTCTTGCGGCCTTCCATCGATCTATTAATTGCGGTATGAAGTAAATGCCGGGTTCAACCGTCATGACCATGTCGGTTTCAAGCGGCCTGGCCATCCGCAGGTTGCGCGTCCCGAACTGGGTGCTGCGTTCGATGGTGTCCGTGTAGCCGACGAAGTCTTCCCCCAGGCCCTCCATGTCGTGAACGTCCAACCCGATCATGTGACCCAGTCCGGCGGGCTGAAATAGGGCGTGGGCGCCCTCTGCCACCGATTCCAGGACATCGCCTTTCATGAGACCTATTTGTTGCAGCCCGGCGGTGATGGCGCGGCATGACAGCGTATGGATTTTCCTGAATTCGATGCCCGGACGCATGGCCTGAATGGCATCCTCCTGTGCCGCCAGAACGATGCGGTAAATGTCTTTCTGTCGCGAGCTGAATCTGCCGTTGACGGGAATGGTCCGGGTAATATCGCTGGCGTAGTGCATGGGGGATTCCGCACCGGAATCATTGACGGCCAGATCTCCGGCCTGCATGATGTTCCCGTGAAACTGGTTGTGGAGGATGTCCCCTTTCACGGAAAATATTGTGGGGTAGGACATGCGGCTGCCGCCCCTGGAATAAGCAATGCTTTCCATGGCGCTGACAACTTCT
>JAFDAT010000266.1 GCA_019313725.1 Deltaproteobacteria bacterium | reverse complement strand
TTTAAAAGCGCCACACTCTCAAGGTAAAAATCACAAATTTCATGCACCAAATTTCAAACACGCATTCAGTGTTCTAAAAACACGCGCTATTTAGGTTTCTTGGCACCGTATTTCGAGCGTCCGGCCCGCCGATCGTCCACACCCAGTGTATCCAGCGTACCCCTGACGATATGATAACGGACTCCGGGAAGGTCTTTTACACGTCCGCCCCGTACAAGAACCACCGAATGCTCCTGAAGATTGTGCCCGATGCCCGGAATATACGCAGTCACTTCGATTCCCGTGGTCAAACGAACCCTGGCAACTTTGCGCAGAGCCGAGTTGGGCTTCTTGGGCGTAGAGGTGTAAACACGTGTACATACTCCTCTTTTCTGGGGTGCACCTTTGAGTGCCGGCGTGTTGGTCTTTTTAACGATCCTTTTCCGGCCCTTTCTGACTAACTGGTTGATTGTCGGCATACGCTCCTCATATTGTTCTGATTTTATGCATTTCTGAGCTGTTTTTTTACGAGTTCGCACAAAAGCAGATAAGTATACATTTTATCTAAACCTGTCAAGCATTTTATACAAATAAATTACCCCTTTTTCATCGGAAACAGGCGACCAAATTTTTCAGAATTGCCGGTGTCCCTATATCTGTAATTTAACATGTGCCCATGGCCTTAATTGTTTCTTCAGGTAATCTCGATCTCCGCCTGCCGATACGAAAGCAAACCCGTTCCCGCAGGAATGATCCGCCCCATGATGACATTCTCTTTCAATCCCCGCAGGTGGTCCACCGATCCCTTGATGCTCGCTTCCGTCAGCACTTTGGTGGTCTCCTGAAAAGAGGCCGCGGAAATGAAGCTTTCCGTACTGAGCGACGCCTTGGTGATACCGAGAATGAGCGGTTCAGCAATGGCCGGCTGGCCGCCATTTTCAATGATTGCCTGATTGGTCTCCTCGAAAATAGTCTTGTCCACCTGCTCTTCGAGAATAAATTCGCTGTCGCCCACTTCGCGCACCTTCACCCGCCGCATCATCTGGCGTACAATCACTTCGATGTGCTTGTCGTTGATGCGCACGCCCTGGAGCCGATACACCTCCTGGACCTCATCCACCAGGTAACGGGAAAGAGCCACCTCACCCTTGATGTTGAGGATGTCCTGCGGAACGGACGCCCCTCCGATGAGCCGTTCACCGGCGCGGACGTAGTCCCCTTCGTATACATTGATGTGCCTGCCCCGGGGAATCAGGTATTCTTTCTTCTCACCCACTTCCATAGGGGTTACGGTAATTTTCTGCTTACCCTTTTTGGTTCCCTTGGAAATCGAGATATAACCGTCGATTTCGCTCAACACTGAAATTTCCTTGGGTTTGCGGACCTCGAACAGTTCGGCAACCCGCGGAAGACCGCCGGTGATGTCCTTGGTCTTGGTGGTGGCTCGGGGCAGCTTCGACAGTACGTCGCCGGCCGTGATGGTATCGCCCTCTTCCACCAGCAAAATGGCCCCCACGGGAAGCATGTACCTGGCATTGCCGCTTGAAGTCGTCAGGAGTGCCGTCTTGCCGCTATCGTCCTTGATGGAAATCCGCGGCCTTTCCTCGCCGCTCTTGGATTCGATAATCGTCCGGCTCGATTTACCGGTTACCGGGTCAACCTTTTCCTGCATGGTCTTTCCGGAAACGAGGTCACCGAATTTGATGGTGCCGCTCACCTCCGTAATAATCGGCGTGGTAAAAGGGTCCCACGAAGCCAGAAGGTCGCCCGTTTCAACGGTCTGACCATCCCGGACATTGAGGTGCGCACCGTATATAATGGGAAAACGCTCACGCTCGCGACCCTTTTCGCTGACAATGGCAAACTCTCCGCCGCGCCGGTTCATGACCACATACCGGTCTTCGGCATTCTGTACGACGTCCAGATCGTCAAACCTGACGGTTCCGGAAACTCTTGCCCGGATGTCGGCCTGTTCCACACGCCGGCTGGCCGTACCACCGATGTGAAAGGTCCGCATGGTCAACTGCGTACCGGGTTCACCGATGGACTGTGCCGCCAGAATCCCTACGGCCTGGCCGTTTTCGACCTTTTTTCCATGTGAAAGATCCCTGCCGTAGCAGGTGGCACAAATCCCATGCTTGGCTTTGCAGGTCAATACGGACCGAATACGGGCTTTGGTAATGCCGGCGTTTTCAATCCTTTCGACAGCCGCCTCATCAATCTCCTCGTTGACCTTGACCAGCACCTCGTCAGTAAACGGATCGACGATATCTTCCATGGCCGTCCTGCCGAGCACCCTTTCTGAAAGTCGCTGGATCACTTCTCCACCTTCCATCAAAGGCTCGACTTCCACGCCCAGCATAGTGCCGCAGTCATCCTCGACAATGCTGCAGTCCTGCGCCACGTCGGCCAGGCGGCGGGTCAGGTAACCGGAGTTGGCCGTTTTCAGCGCCGTATCCGCCAACCCCTTGCGGGCCCCATGGGTCGAAATGAAGTATTGCAGAACAGTAAGGCCTTCACGGAAGTTCGCCGTGATCGGGGTCTCGATGATTTCACCCGAAGGTTTGGCCATCAGGCCACGCATACCGGCAAGCTGGCGCATCTGATCCTTGCTGCCCCTGGCTCCCGAATCGGCCATCATGTAAATCGGGTTAAGACTCTCATGCTGGACAGGGTTTCCCGCTTTGTCCATTACAGGCCGGCCTTTATCATCCAAAACCGGTTGGATGCGCATGGCGTCCATCATCTCGTTGGCGATATCGTCCGTTGCTTTGGCCCATATGTCCACGACCTTGTTGTACTTTTCACCTTGGGTAATCAGCCCTTCTGTGTACTGCCGGCTGATCTCCGACACTTTTTTCTCGGACGCGCTGATAATGTCCCACTTGGTCGGTGGTATGATCATGGCGTCGATGGAAATGGACAGCCCGCCCTTGGTGGAATATTTGTAGCCGATATCCTTCAGCCGATCCGCCAGGATAACCGTCGCCTTGGATCCCAGGTTACGGTAAGCGTAATCCACAAGCGCCCTGAGGGCATTTTTATCCATCACCTTGTTGACGATACTGAAGGGAATTTCGGGTTTCCTGTCCGTGACCATGAAGACGTGGTATGACAGGTCGTCCCCCATGATGATACGGCTCCACGCGCCCGCTTTAAGGGCAAAAATCTCTTCCGCATCTTCAGTCTCTATCTTGAAGATGTTTTTGACTTCATCCTTTTTCAGCCGCCCGATCTTCCCCTCCAGTTCCCTGTCCGGGCTTTCCGAATGTTCCTGCACGAGGCCGGCGAAAGATTCCCCCACGTTCAGCCTGCCGATGACGCTTCTGGCGGCATCTTCACTCGACACCATGATGTGCCTGATTTTCAGTATTTCTTCCCGCGGCATGATCTCCCACAAAAGGATCCGCCCGACGGTACTTTCCGTGCGCTCGCCGTTGATCCGCACATTGATTCTGGCATGCAGGTCGATGGAACGAGAGTCGTATGCCGAACGCACTTCCTCCGGGTTGGAAAAAATCTTACCCTCGCCTTTCAATCCGTCGATTCCCCGGGTCATGTAGTAAATACCCAGAACGATGTCCTGACTCGGTACGATGATCGGGCTGCCGTTGGCAGGCGAAAGTATGTTGTTGCTGGAAAGCATGAGTACCCGTGCCTCGATTTGAGACTCCACGGACAGGGGCACGTGCACGGCCATCTGGTCGCCGTCAAAGTCGGCGTTGAATGCGGTACACACCAGCGGATGAAGCTGGATGGCCTTGCCCTCTATCAGGATCGGTTCGAAAGCCTGGATACCGAGTCGATGCAGTGTTGGCGCACGGTTCAGCATGACCGGGTACTCCTTGACAACTTCATCGAGGGTGTCCCAGACCTCCGGCGTCTCTCTTTCCACCATTTTCTTGGCACTTTTGACTGTCGAGACAAGCCCTTTCTGCTCGAGCCGATAGTAAACAAAAGGCTTGAACAGTTCCAGGCCCATCTTCTTCGGAAGACCGCACTGGTGCAGCCTCAGATTCGGGCCGACGGAGATAACCGTACGCCCGGAGTAGTCCACACGTTTCCCCAGAAGGTTCTGCCGGAAACGCCCCTGTTTCCCCTTGAGTGTGTCGCTTAAGGATTTCAGCGGCCGTTTGTTCGTTCCCGTGATCACCCGGCCGTGGCGGCCGTTGTCGAACAACACATCCACAGACTCCTGGAGCATACGTTTTTCATTGCGGACGATGATATCAGGCGCCTTCAGATCCATGAGCCTTTTCAGGCGGTTGTTGCGGTTGATGACGCGCCGGTAAAGGTCGTTGAGGTCTGATGTTGCGAAACGGCCGCCCTCCAGCGGCACGAGCGGGCGCAGGTCCGGCGGCAGGACCGGTATAACATCCATGATCATCCAGGTCGGGTCAACCCCTGAACGGCGGAAAGCATCCACGATTTTAAGCCGTTTGGACAGTTTCTGCCGCTTGGCAATGGATTTGGTGGCCGTGATGTCTTCCCGCAACTGGACGTAAAGCTCATCCAGGTTGATCTCTTGCAGAAGCGTCTTGACGGCTTCCGCCCCGATGCCGGCATCAAAGTCGGAACCGTACATCTCTCTGGCCTCACGATATTTTTCGTCCGTGAGGAGTTGGTACTTGCTCAGGCCCGTGTCTTTGGAATCCGTGACGATGTAGCAGTCGAAATAGAGCACCTTCTCCATGTTTTTGAGGGTCAGGTCGAGAAGGTTGCCTATTTTGCTGGGCAGGCTTTTCAAAAACCAGATGTGGGAAACCGGTGTGGCCAGTTCGATATGGGCCATGCGTTCACGTCTCACTTTGGACTGTATGACTTCAACGCCGCATTTTTCACAGATAACCCCCCTGTGTTTCATGCGTTTATATTTACCGCAGTTGCATTCGTAGTCCTTGGTGGGGCCGAAGATTTTTGCACAGAACAGACCATCCCTTTCCGGCTTGAACGTCCGGTAATTGATTGTCTCCGGCTTTTTTATTTCTCCACTAGACCACTGCCGAATCTGTTCCGATGACGCCAATGATATTTTCACACCTCGATACAGTTTTGGATCTTTGGGTTTAGCGAAGAAATCGTATAATGTCTCCATATATTATTAACCTCTACTAGTGAAAGTTTGGATTAACTCTTTTATGCTTCAGACGACTCTCGTCGGTGTTAACTTCGTGTAACTATGCCTGCGGTTGTCATTACGCGATGCTGTTATTTGTGCTGCGCACGTAATTTGGCCTACGGCCGTCATTGATTGTCTTCGCAGATAGCTGTTTTCTGCTAAAGACTCACAATTAATTACACGCGAAGCGTAAATTAAACCCGGAGGGTAAATGTCAGCGCAGCGTAATGACG
>JAFDAT010000265.1 GCA_019313725.1 Deltaproteobacteria bacterium | reverse complement strand
CGTTATCATTTGAAACAGGCGCCATCGAAGCCCAGGTCGAATTTGCCAGGGCAGGCATTCCCATCTGCTCCATGTCCATGTCCCTGGGCGGTTTGTCCGCCCCGGTGACCGTGGCCGGCATGATGATGAATGCCAATGCCGAAAATCTGGCCAGCCTGGTGATTACCCAGGCCGCAGCATCCGGTGCGCCGCACATCTACACATCCGAATCCGCCCCCATGGACATGTTGACCGGCAATATCAATTATGGTGCCCCTGAAAAGGCGCTGGTCAGTTATGGGCTGGGCCAGATGGCCAGGCGCTATGGCTTGCCCTGCCTGGTCGCGGATACAGGTTTTGGGGACGACATCAAAGGCGGCCTCGAGGATGTTCAGTTTATCGCCAATCAATTTATTGGGCTGGCAGCCTATACGGATATTATCACCGGCATGGGCTGTGTCGATGACGCCAAGGGAATTTCCTTCGAACAGCTGGTGGTCGATGCCTACATGTGGGACTTCTTTCGGGATTTTCTGAAAGAGATCGAAATCAGCGAGGAGATGATGGGTTTCGATGCGATCAAGGCTGTCGGGCATGGCGGGGATTTTCTGTCCAGTGATCACACGCTCAAATATTTGCGGAGCGATTTGACGCAATGGGACCGATCCAAGCTGGACCTGCTGGCTCTTGATAAGGACGAAATGCCCCGGGAGGCAAACCGAATCGTAAAACAGGTGCTTGCCGATCACGAGGTGCCGGCTCTGGAGGAAGCGATTCTGTGCGAAGGTGATGCAATCCTCAAAGCCTATGAGAATGAAATGAAGTAGCAACGTGACAATTGAATTAGTACCTATTTATTGAAATCACATCATGTTTGTGCAGGGTTTTGGTGCCCGATTCTGAACAAAATCCAAAGGAAAGGGCGAATAACCAGTGCGCCAAGCAAGTTTGGCGCTTCTTATAGAGTGGAAGTCTCCATCGGGTAAGGTTTAGCCAACCACCCGTACCGAGTGTTGCGTGACTGGGAAGGATAGACATACTGTCGAACGACCCACACGAAGCGTACACAGGGAATTCTATGGGCCGTAAGGAGGTTCGCACCCTCCTGAGGCGATACAGCCTCGTTATAGCGAAAAGCAGGTGGCGACGATGTTGGTTAATCGGAAGCCTACACGAAGGGATCGCTAGAATGGCAAGATCCTGGAGGGCCTGTCGGGGTCTGAGAGCGTGGCACGTAGAAAGAGAAGCGTCAAGAACTTGGGAGACCCTTGCAACTCCTGTTTGATCAGGTAGGGCTTTTCAACTAAACGAAGAGAGCCCGATGGGTGTGAGGGAGTCAGATCGTCTCATAGTACTCTGAGGCGGGAGAGCCGACCACATGGGGAAGGGGACGACGGATCTGTGTAGCTCGTAAAGGAAACATGGGCCGGATAAGAAAGGCTGGGTCAACCATGCAAACCTCACTACGGGGAATATCGAATAGGGCAGCAAGAGACAAAGGGCACCGGTTTGGCAATCTGTATGGGTTGTTGAACGAGCGTTTTCTCAAGTGGTGTTTCTGGCAACTCAAAAGAGATGCCGCGCCTGGGGTCGATCGGGTGGATTTTCATGAATACCGAGAGAATCTGGACGAAAACATCGCGAAACTCGTCAAGCAACTGAAACAGAAGAGCTATCGAGCCAAGCTGGTCAGGAGACAGTACATTCCCAAACCCAATGGGAAACTGAGACCCCTGGGGATACCTGCAACGAATGACAAAGTACTGCAATATGCAGTGGCTATGATTCTGGAAGCCATCTATGAGAAGGATTTTCTGAATGCAAGCTACGGGTATAGACCGGATAGAGGATCGCAAGATGCTGTGCGGGATCTGACCCGGGAGCTGAACTTTGGAAGATTTACTTATATCGTAGAGGCAGATATCAAAGGCTTTTTCGACAATATTGTACATAGTTGGATGATACGTATGCTCGAAGAACGCATCAACGATAAAGCCTTTATTCGGCTGATTAAAAAGTGGCTGAAAGCAGGGATTTTGGATATCAGTGGTAAAGTAATCCACCCGGCAACGGGGACTCCTCAAGGGGGGATTGTATCTCCGATTTTAGCTAACGTGTATCTTCATTACGCACTGGATCTCTGGTTCGAGAAAAGAATCAAGCGATTTTGTAATGGAGAAGCACTGCTCATCCGCTATGCGGATGATTTTGTATGTGCTTTTCAGTACCGACAGGATGCGGAGCTGTTTTATCAGCGGCTCGATGAACGTCTGGGAAAATTTGGATTAGAGGTTTGTCCTGAAAAGACGAGGATTTTGCCGTTCAGCCGCTGTAGGCTGAAAGAAAGTGAAACGTTCGACTTTTTAGGGTTTGAATTTCGGCGTGCAATTAGCCGGAAGCTTAAACCGATCATCAGAAGACGGACATCAAGGAAGAAACTCAGGGCCTCGATTGCAGCATTTACAGAATGGATCAAAAATAATCGTAACAAGAAGATTTCAAAGCTAATGATAACTCTTAGGGCCAAGTACCGCGGGTACTGGAACTATTATGGTGTTATTGGTAATTACGATAGTCTGGAGACATTCTATTATCACACAAAACGCATACTGTTTAAGTGGCTTAACAGGCGCAGTCAAAAGTTAAGTTATAATTGGACAGGCTTCAAAGATCTGTTGACCCAGTTCTTGATACCTGCGCCGAAGATCACTGAAAAGTATCCCAGCAAGCAGCTGAAACTCTTTGTATAATGTTTGTCAGTGCGTAAGTGAGCAGATTCGAAGAGCCCGGTGCGGTAATACCGCACGCCGGGATCTGTGAGGGGGCGGTCGGGTAACTGGCCGTTCTACCTTGATATATCCAATAACGAATGATCAATGTCCGAGTTAAGGCAAACAGCATAAAGTATTCGGAATTCGGCACACGGTTTGGCAGGGATAAATCCCCGCGCTACAAAGCAGTCGGCTGTATGCCATGTAGTTCAGGGCTTCAGCCCTGCTGAAATTTGATAATTGGACATTGATTATAAAAAAACTCATTAATTATCTTATGCCATGTTGTTAATGTAACTAAGGGAGAAACCGAACATCATATAAAAGCATAGGAGGATTCTATATGCCGGATACGATTTCAACCCGCATGGGGGATGGTGAGCGCGTCAAGATGTCGCCAGAGAAAATCATGGATGAACTGCGGGCGGGATCGGAAAATGCCGCCGGCATGGCCCGCATTCCTGTTTTAACAGACGATGAGATCGAACAGTTGTACGATATTATTGCCGAACCGGGAAGGGTTGTCAGTGTTCCCCACGGGCATGAGTTGATCATGACCGACGACGGTATTGCCGAGTGCTTTGTAGGCACAGAAGCTGATGGGGGCAGCGGGATTTCCATCAGCCGCCAGGCCTCGGTTCTGTCTTATGAAAGGGGCCTGGCGGCAGATACCGGTTCCATCGGTCACTCGGACTACAGTTTCAAGCCGGTCAAGGCCATTCTGGATGTCGAACTGCAGGCTTACCATACGATTTCAATGCTGACCACAGCCCCGCTGTTTTATGGATCCCAGCCCAACATGGGGCTTTACTTCCAGCCCGATGGGCCCTTCCCCAATCCGGCCGACATGATGCCGGTCGGAAAGATAAAGGAGGCCCAGGCCGCTCAGGAGGATGCTGCCGAGAAGTTGTGTGCGGACATGGTATCCATCGGCAAGGAGTTCAACGCCATGGGCTGCGAGGGTTTTAATTTCGACACGGCCGGATCTACAGGGGATGCGGAGCTCTACGCCACGCTTCAAGCAGCCCGACAGCTCAAGCAATATGCGCCGGACATGGCCATCATCATCGGGATGGCCAGCGAGTTTGTGCTGGGCATGCATGGGGAAATCATGTTTGATGAACAACGGCTGGCTGGATTGTTTCCGCACGATCAGGTCAAACTCGCCGAATCGGTAGGCGCCGATATTTTTGGTCCGGCCATCAACGTGGACACGTCCAAATCCTTTGCCTGGAACCTGGCCAAGGCGGTGACCATGGTAAAAGAGACAGTTGCAAGGGCCGAGATTCCGGTGCACCCTAATGTGGGCATGGGGGTCTGCGGCATTCCCATGCTGCTGGAGGTGCCCATCGATTGCGTCAGCCGGGCTTCCAAGGCTCTGACCCTCATCGGCAAGGCGGACGGTTTGTAGGTGGGTACGGGTGATCCCTTTGGTATGCCGGTGACACACATCATGACTGCAGGCATGGGCGGAATTCGGACAGCCGGAGATCTGGTTGCCTGGATGCAGATGACACGCAGAATGAAACTGGCGGATGCCAAAGGCTATGTGGCCGAGAAATTGGGTGTTGATGTTATGGACCTGGTGGATGAAGATGTGATGTACCCCTTACGCAAAGAGTTGGGAATTGGTACGGTCACCCCCGAAGCCGGTGGGCCCGAAGGCATACTGGCCAAGTGCAGGGTGGCTGATTTGCTGGACATAGAGATCAACTCCGTCAACCGGTTTAAAGCGCAGATGGCTAAGTAACAGAATGCGAAATTCGGATTTGGGAATGTGGAATGAGAACCGGTAGAAGGTAGAAGACTGAAGGTTGAAGAGACGGAGAATAGGTAAAAGGTTGAAGGGGCAAAGAAGAGCTATACAGTAGAAGGCGAAGTCTTTCGATTCATAAAAACGGCTACGTATGTTTGAGTCAAGAGCGTTTACCGCCCGCTTCGCTCAAGCGCCAAGGACGCTAAGAAATAATTTAAGGAATTTAATAGATGAAATTGAGTTTGAATATTCTTTCGGAAGAAGAAAAGCTCCGCATCCACGGGGACAGTCTGAAAATACTGAGTGAAATTGGTGTCAAGTTCATGAGCGACAATGCGCTCAAGGTATTGGCAGAAAACGGTGCCACAGTGAACAGGGATACCCGTGTCGCCAAAATGCCGGAAGAGATGGTTCGGCGGGCATTGAAAACGGCGCCGAAATCGTTTGTGCTGGGCGCCCGGAATCCGGACTTCAATTTCGCCATGCCGTCTGCCTATACAGGCTACACGCTGGATGGCGCGGCGACCTTCGCCATTGATTTCGAAACCGGAAAGCGGCGTAATGCCTTGACCAGCGATATGATCGCCAGCCTGCGGATATTTGAAGAGATGCCCCTGGCCACGGTGGTGTGGCCCAATGTAATGTGCGATGATATGACCGACAACTACAATGAAATCCGGCCATCCTTTACTTCCCTGATCCATTCGTCCAAACACATCCAAAACGAACTGCACCACCCTGATGAAGTACCGTTCCTGATCGAGGGCCTGGCCGCCATACTGGGCAGTGAAGACGCCGTGAAACAGCGAAAAATATTTTCCGTCTGCTACTGTACG
>JAFDAT010000018.1 GCA_019313725.1 Deltaproteobacteria bacterium | reverse complement strand
AATGACGACCCCCCTGCCAGAAGAGGGGTGAACACCCAGCCCAGCAGAATAGTAAGAATGGTTTTTCGCTGAATGGCACTGGCGCCTTTTACCAGCCCTACACCCACCACGGCCCCCACAATTGCCGAGGATGTGGATACCGGTATGCCCAACATGGAAAACAGGTGCATCCCGAATGCCGAGGAGATCTGTGCCACGAAAGCCCCGGGGATATCCAATGGTGTGATTCCCTTGCCCACCGTTTCCGCCACCTTGCGGCCATAGGTTGCGGCGCCGATGGCAATGGAAATACCCCCGATCAAAAGCAGCATTTTGGTGGGCATGATGCCCAGGTTGGCAATCGGGCCGACGGCATTTCCGGCATTGTTGGCCCCCATGGAATAGGCCACGTAGCAAGCTGAAAAAATAGCCAGCCACCCGATGGCATTCTGCACCAGCAAGGCGCCGTACTGCAGCCGCCGCAGAATGTAACCCATAACATGCGAGAGCAGATAGGAAAGTACCATCACCAGGATAGGACAGAGCACCCAACTGCCGGCGATGGTGATAACTTTTGAATAGTTGATCTCGGCACCCACGGCCAATCCGATGCCGATGACACCGCCGACGATCGCCTGTGATGTGGAGACGGGAATCCGGAAAAAAGTGGCCAGGGTCACAAAGAAACCCGAGCAGAGCATGGATACCAGAATCGCACGATAATTGAGTTCCGTGCTGACAATGCCGGTGCCGATGGTCTTCATGACGTGCTCACCCTGGAGAACTGCGCCCAGTATGGAAAAAACAGCCACCAGAATAACGGCATTCCTGAAGGTGATCAGCCCGCATCCAACCGTCGTGCCGATACAGTTGGCAGTGTCGTTGGCACCGATGTTCCACCCTACATATACCCCGGCACCAATGAGAATGAAAAGAATCGATTCTATCTTTCCCCCTAACACTGATAAACTGGTATTTACTTGTTATTTCATCATGTTATAGTGATACTTGATAGACAGGTGTTTGGTTTTAACTTTTTATACAATTGCATTCGATAAGTCAAACCAATAAATAACCTATTATTCATAACCGCATGTCATAATATGGTATAAGAACATAGCAGAGACGGAACAATGTCTAAATCTCAAATAAGATCTGAAACTATTGTTTGGCGCTTTGAATTTTTGTCAGCTTGAGTGGGGTCCAATATACACCCTCGTGACACGGGAGGATACACCGCAGGTCAATTCGTAGGGAATGGTGTTGATCCTTTCGGCCAATGCCAGCAGCTGCAGGGATCCCGCGCTCGAATCCCCCCAGAGAACGACCTCATCACCGCCATGCACCGATGCATCACCAACATGAATCATGGTCTGGTCCATGGTGATGGTCCCGACCATGGGAAATCTTGTTCCGTTGATCAATACCTCTCCCTGATTGGTCATGGTGCGGGGGAGCCCGTCCGCATACCCGACCGGGATGACGGCGATTCGTGTCGGTTTTCCGGCCACCCACCGGCGCCCGTAGCTCACGGGGTGGCCCTCAGGTAAAGACCTCAGATGGGAGACATACGTTTTAAAGGTCATCACCTGCTTGAGTGCAATAGGATGTGACGTTTCTGTCGAAGGATAGTGGCCGTACATGACAATCCCGGTCCTCACCGCATCGAAACGGCTCTCCGGTATATCGAGCAAACCGCCGCTGTTGGCCATGTGGATAATTGCAGGCTTTTTCGACCAGGTCTGCACCCTGGCCAGGAATGTATTGAAGCGGTTTAACTGTTGGTGGGCATATTCTTTATCCTTTTCATCCGAAGTCGAAAAGTGTGAATACATGCCTTCCCACACGCAGGCTTTAGATGCCGTCAGTCTTGAAAAAAAATCGGGATTGTTCTCGGCAATCACCCCTACCCGTCCCATGCCGGTTTCCAAATTCACATGAACCACGGCCGGCTGCCCCAGGGTTGATTTTTCAATCCAGTCGATGTCCTCGGTACAAAACAGGCTGATTCTGAATCCGGCGGCCACGGCCTCCGGCAGCTCATGGGGCAGCAGTCTCCCGAAAATAAGTATGGGATTGGCGATACCGCTGTCTCTCAGTGCCATGGCCTCCTTAAACTGGGCCACGGCAAGCAGATCGAACCCGTTGTTGGTGATGGCTTTGGCGACCGGTATGGCTCCGTGCCCGTACGCATCGGCTTTGATGACCGGTATTACGCGGGAAGGGGCAACATGATCCTGGATGGCTTTTAGATTTTCCAGCAGGTTGCCCAGATTTATCTCGGCGCACGTTTGAGGTTTTTGAGCCATGTTTTTTCCCTATACCGGAAAAAGGACGAATAACCAATATCCAATAAAGTTAGAAAGAACAATTCCTGTTGTTTATGCAACTATAGGGAATAGTGTCCATAATCCCTTACCGCCTGGATGGCGGCCCTGACATTTTCAGGCGGTGTCGTTGCCCCTATGTTGCACAGGTAGAGGGCAAACCGCCCTCCTTCTCCACCCACTTCAATATACTGCCGCACCCGATCCCGAATTTCCGAAGGGCTGCCGAGAGCCAGAAATGCGGCTCCCACCCCCAAAACCAGCGGGACACCCTTTTTGTTCGCATAAGACTTGTAAAATGCAGGCCCCAGCGCTTCCACATCGGGATCCTGCCCTTCAACGAAACCCGGGCAGGCCATGCGTTTCAATTCAAGCATCTCTTCAGGCTTCTTTAAATACGACTCACCGACCCAGTTAGGCACGTAGACTTCAGGGCCGCACTGCTCTCGAAGCCGCTTCACATAGGGAACGATCCAATCTCTTAAGATATCGGGGTTCACGATGGGTAGGGAGGCGGAGGCATCGTTGCCGCAGATGCCGGTAGCCCCGGGGCAGTCCGCTTTCAAGCGTAATATCCACGGAACCAGCACCTCCTCGGTCACACGGTCAAACAGTTCCCTGGCAAATTCGGGGTCTATATACATGTCCATCAGCAGTTGCTCTATGCCCCTTATATTTGCCGCAAGGCTGAAGGGCGCGCAGAAACCGGAAGTCTCTTCCATGCCTCCGGTCATCTCCCGGAACAGTCGATTCATCTCCAGCACTGCGGAAAAGCGGCCGTCTTTTTCAAAATCAGGCGTACGTATTTTTTTCAAATCGCTTCTGTCCCTGATCAGGGGCTTGGTCCGATCGACATCGGGCATGCCGGTATCGGTGTGGATGATTTCCTGACCGAGCGCTTCGGCTTCGATGTTGTATACATCATAATCCAGCACGGGCATGTCGATGCCGTAAGTCTCCATGATCTCCAGCGATCCTTTCACGAGAAGATCGGGTGTGGCGTAAAACTTCCTGGGAGAAATTTTCAGCTCACTTAACACGAACTCATGCATCTGTGCAAAAACAGGCACCCTGTCCGGCTGCCCTGCCATAGCCGCTTTATAACGCCTTATGCCTTCCTGAAAAAAGGTGAGAATCATTTTTTTTCTCCTCAATTTTATACATCCCATCTGGTGAATCCGATTTAGCGGATCGAATGCGCATCGCCCGCGACAAGATCCTTGAATCGGGCGCGGATTTTTGCATCGAGATCAGCGGAAAAAACAGCGGGATTATCATTTTCGAGTATGGTTCTTGTCTCTGCCATGGCACGCTTATTGGCATCGGGATAGCCATCCAACTCCCATATACTGCGCATATCCCGGTTGGCCACGCGGGTCAACAGACCGATTTGCCGCATGTTTTTGAACGTGTGCGCCGCCTCCATGAAGGATCCGCCCGGCCCCACTTCCGTT
This sequence comes from Deltaproteobacteria bacterium, assembly GCA_019313725.1. Taxonomy (GTDB): domain Bacteria; phylum Desulfobacterota; class Desulfobacteria; order Desulfobacterales; family B30-G6; genus JAJDNW01. The sequence goes on along the minus strand of JAFDAT010000018.1, from coordinate 14,064 downwards.
ATGATGTCAAGGGCCATACTATCGTCATCGACTTTCGGAAATTCGGTCATCCGTTTGAGCATCAACGCAATTTCGTTATCAATAACGGCCTTTCCGTAATCGAATGCCATCAGACTGTCCAGCAGACCGCCCATATTGAGCATATCGGTGCCTGCCATCACCGCGCCGGTGGTGTTCATACCAGTTTCATAGCCGGACTGAGCGTCATTCAGGTGTGAATTGGTGAGACCGATATACCCCCCCGACGGCACATTGTAGAATTGAGCCATCTGGCTGTGGGCCATCAGCATCAGGCCGGTCTCTATGCCACCGGGGGTATAGCTGCCGCTGCGCAGATCGGCCACGGTGGATAGAGCAGCGTATATCAGCGGCGCACCCGGGTGAACCATCTGCATCAGGACGCCCATGGCCAGAAACTCGGCATTTCCCAGCGCCAGGTTACCGATGAGCGTCATGGGCGCTGTGAGACCGGCATTGGGAACGATGGTACCGTAGACGGGCAGTTCATTTTCAACGAGATAGATCATGATTTCGGTGGAATCCACATCCATGGTCAACGGAGAGATGACCGGACAGCAGTGATGGGTGATGAGGGGTCGTTCCTGATATGCGGCCTCTCCCCCGGCGACAAGCCTACCGAGTTCAAGCACTTTTTGAAGGTCTTCCATGTTAGGGGTGTTGCCGCGAATAGGCTTGGTACAATTCTTCAACGCAGGGTAAAACCGGGCAAGGCTGAACTGTCCTTCAGGTGCATCGTCGGCAAGTGTCGATATTGAAAAAACATCGTAACCGGAAAGCTCATTGACAAGAAAAGCGATATTGGCGATATCGTCGGAGGTGGCTCGCCGTTCCTTGCCTATATATGGATCGATGATGTTAGGCGCAGAAGATGCCGTCACTATCACCGGTCGGTCATCCGGGATCGTGCGGTCATTGGCCGGATCACGCCCCTTGAAAGTAAAGGTCGGAACAAATGCTTTTCGATATTCCTCAACAACACTTCGGGGAATCTTTACGATATGCTTATCCGTGTCCACCGAACAGTTGTGGGCTGCGAAAATTTCCCGCGCCTTTTCACTGCAGACGAAAATACCCACATTCTCAAGAATTTCCAACGATCCGTCATGAATCTTTTCAACCTCTTCAGTGCCGAGCAGTTTTGCAAATTGCATCTTTATACCCCCTTGTTAGAAACAGACAGTGATCCTTTTCGCCAACACGAGTCATATTGATTGAATAAAACTACTTGTCAAGCGATTATTATTCATTTAAAATTTTTTCGTAAATACATGTGGAATAACGCAAAGTCGCAATCGTTGGATGTTACGCTGCGCTACTGCTTGTGCGCAAAATAATCTTAAATGCCATGAACCTGAATCAGCTGAAAATTTTTTATCTGGCCGTCAAACACGACAACCTCAGTGCTGCCGGAAGAAAGCTCAACATTACCCAACCCGCAGTCACCAAAGGGATACAGCGTCTTCAAGAGCATTATGACATACGGCTGCTGAACCGCTTTGGGAAAAAGCTGATCTTAACCGATGCCGGGGAGGCGCTGTACGAGATCGCTGAAAAAATATTCGAACTGGACGGGCTGGCCGAAGACTGTATCCGCGGTTTCCAGCAGAATGAAAGAGGGCACATAAGAATCGACGCCAGCGAAAGTTTTGGTGCCTATTACCTGCCTTCCATCATTAATCCCTTCAGTCTCTTAAACCCCGGTCTGCGCATATCGGTCAACATCCTGCCCACCGAGCAGGTTGTCGACAATGCCGCAACCCTGAAGAATGATCTGGGATTTATCTCCTTTGCTGTGGCCAATGAAAAAATACAGATACACGAAATCCTCGAAGACCGTTTTGTGGTCATTGCGCCTTTGAATCATCCGTTTGCCGGCAAGAAAACGCTTAAACCCGCTGATCTGGAAGGTCAAAGCATGGTCGTCCATGAAATCGGGTCCGTGCCGCACCAGGCGATGGAGCGTCTTGTCAAGGAGAATCGCCTATCCGTTTCAGTACACCTGGAACTGTCCAGCAACAGGGCCATCAAAAAGGCGGTTGAAGGTGGCTCGGGCATCGCCCTGGTATCTCGAAAAGTGGCTCACGAAGAGGTCCGGATGGGAACCCTTGTCGCCATTCCGCTTTCCGACACGTCTTTTACGCGCAAATTCTTTCTTGTGCACCACAAGAATAAGTATATTTCAAAAAATATTCAGGCATTTATCGATAGTGTCAGGCTGTGGGCCCGGTCATACCTCAAAGCCCGGAATTCGGAATGTGGAACTCGGAATGCGGAATTTGAGGACGGAGGACAGAGACCGGAGGACGGAGCAAGGCGTTGAGCGTTATCAGAAGAATTATTATTAGACAGGATTAACCGGATTTTCAGGATTATAATAAAAAACGAGTGCAGTCCGCTTAAAGTGACAGTTTTAATCAGGACTTGCCCCCTCCAAACATAGAAACCTCGACCCCTGTTCTAACCCAGGTACCTGACAGCGTGGTAAATGGAAAGAATTGAAAGGGCGTCGATGATTTCACCGGATGAAATCATCTCCAGTACTTTATCCATCGCCAGTCGGTGGACTTCGATGATTTCATCAGGGTCAAGATCCTGGGTTGTTTCTCGCAAATCCCGGGCCAGGTAGACGTGGGTAACCTCATCGGAATAGGCCGGCAGCAGGTAGGTTTTTCCAAGAAAAATCATTTTTCCCGCAGCAAACCCAGTCTCCTCCTCAAGCTCCCGGTATGCGCACACCAGCGGCTCCTCATCGGGTTCCATGGTGCCGGCCGGGGTTTCATAGACATATTCGGACACGGCGTGCCGGTACTGCCGGATCAGACCGATGGCGCCATCGTCGAACACCGGCACAATCACTGTCGATCCAGGGTGGCGAACCACACCCATTTCCGACTGCACGCCGTTGGGATGGGTAACCTGCTCCACGAAAAAAGAAAACTGGCGCCCTCGATAGACTTCACGTTTTGAATCAATCCGGGAAAGAAATCCGGACGCATCGTTACTGCTCATGGGTATGCCTTTCTTTAGGGTATAAATAACGATTTATGTTTTACGTTTTAAGATTTACGTGGCAGCCAGTATCGGAGCAATACACACGTCGGCCCGGATATGTGATTCGTATCAATCCCGCGGCTGTTTCCATGGGGCAAGGGCCAAACGCTTCGCTCGACCCCGACAGGACAATACTACCGTCCTGTCTGAACGCCGCAAAAGCACCGCCCCGGGGAATGATTTGAAAATTTTCAAACCCGTAGTCATACACTTCTTCCTCGAAACTCTTCAAGATTTCAATGTGCCAGTCATCGCCGGATCTTAAGCAGGTCCGCGCCTCTATCCAGTTCCCTTTTACCGAAACTATCAGGATTTTACCGCGGTACCCTTCCGCAAGCATGCAAAAAGAGATACATTTTTCGGTTATGACGCCTTGATCCCGGAACATGGTCAGGGATTCGACCCTGCGCCTCAGCATTGTCGCCGATCGGATCTCGCCTTTTTCTTTTGCAACCGCCGCCTGCCTTGCGCAGTCTGCTATCAAACCCGCCAGGGCCTGAAGATCCACGGCAATGCGGTGCTGGTGCAATAGGGCGTAAGCGGACTCCAGATGCCCCTGCTCAAGCAGGAGCAACGCCTCGTTCCCGGCCTGGTATTTTTTTTCAGTATCTTTCATGAAAGATGACAATCACGCGTATGCCGACGTTCATAGCGGTTAGAGATAAATCCCTACACTGAATATTATGCCAAAAGCAATGAGCCTGTAACGACCGGTCTTAACCTAAAACATAACACATAAATCGTAAAACGATCCATAGGGTAGTCCAGGGCTTCAGCCCTGCCGGAACTTGATCATTGGGTGTTGGATATTGATTATTGGATATTCAATTCCGGTTTATCAGGTTGGAACATAGAAAAATACCAATCAACACTTCAGTTTCACCGATAGGATCGATTTACGTTTTAAGTTTTATGATTTACGTGGCAGAAAGCCTTGAACGCGTTTAGCACGTAACGAACAGTCTGAACCTAAAACGTAACACATAAATCGTAAAACGACCCATTATTAGGCCCCCCCGGTATTTTTGTGCAGATCCTCCGGCTTCTTCATGATGTTTTCAGCACGCCATTTTGTCAGCAGGAAAGGATAGGCACTCTCTGAGGAAAACGCCGGGAAATAAGATTCATTCTCGATTTCCATTTCAGCATATATGGAAAGGGTGTATGTTCCGGCCCCCTTGAGTTTGATCGTATAAACCGGTTCTGAAAAATCGTCCTTGGTTTTGCCTTCCAGATATTTTTCGCATTTGAGATCCGACAGCGTGGAAACGAGGCCATTTATCTGGTCATCGTCGACGTCCCCTCCCCCGGCATCAACCCATTTCCGGACTGCGACACCGTCTTCGACACTCGTATTATCCTTTTCTTCCGGTTCGGCCGGCTCCTGCAGAACGTCTACCCGTTTAAAGGTTTCAAAACCAGCATCCAAACGGATTGCAAACGTATCAATATCCGTTTTATCGAAAAAAAGAACCGTTTTTTCACGAAACTCCCCTTTGGGCATATCAAACTTATTCCGGAAATTGCCTCGGGCATGATAAACGGCCTCGTCCTCAGGCAGTTTTACAAAGGTGTGGTTATTTGATTCCGCTGATTTGCCGATGGTAAACGCAAACCTGAGGGCGTCCTTGCTCCAGCATTTCAACCCGATACCGTCGGTCACATCGAGGTCGTAACGCTGGTAATTTTTCGATTCTGAAATCAGTTCGGTCAGGGTCAGGCCTTCCATTACGGCCAGCATCTCTTTTACTTTCTGTGGATCTGCAAGATACTTTTCCGGAAAAATCTTCCAGTCACTGCCCTCTTTATCGAACAATATCGCCGCACCGGCCCTGGTAAGTTCTATACGCGTAATCGCCTTTGTATCCACAGACTCAATCTGCGGCAGGTCGTAAAGGTTTCTATCCCGATTTCGTGACACCAGGTAGACCGTCAGGGCCACGATGACAACCAATAGAATGATGTACTCTTTTTTTATTTTCATAAGAAATTCCTCAAAAGCCTTGTACGTTTTTCATAGCGGCAAAGCCGCGGATCGTAGATACCCGGGTCCAGAGTGCCCGGCACAGGATGCTCCCTGGAAGGAAGTATCTATGCCATAACATATGAGTGCCTAAAGTGTGCTAAAGTGAACTAAAGTGCCTAAAGTTAAGGAATTCTATCTTTTTTATAAACGGCAAAGCGTAGCGATTCATCAACTTTAGATCACTTATAATTTTAGATCACTTGACACTTTGAATTTATTTTTCGGCAGAGCCTAATGGTTCTGACCTGGCCCAAGGACCAGGTTTTTAATACTGGAACATGGCCTGAATTCGCCGTTTGCGGGCATGGCGCCGCAACAGAACAAACAAGCCGAATATGGCCACCAGCACGGGAAGCCCGACAATGTTGAATGATTTGACAAATGTCCGCAAACCCACCCCCACATCGTTTAGGGGGTTGAATCTCTGCTCCTTGCTGCGCATGGCCGCCAGGCCTTCCCGGTTGTTCAGGTAATCCACCAGATTCATGACCAGCATGTCGTTGGGGCTTCTGCCCTCACTGTCCAGGATATTGTCCTTGATCATTTCCGTAGAACTGATCAGCAGTATCTTGCCGGGTTTGCCCTTGGCGATGAAGTCCTGACTGCCCTCTATCCTGGCGTCTGTTTTGGGCTGACGCTCTTTGTCACCCTCAGCCGATGCCTCGCCGCTTCCATCACCTGTCCCTTCGGTATTTTCAGGCTGGGCCGGCGTATCCATCTCTTTTTCCGGAATTGATCGGCCCTCGAAATAACTGCTGAAATTTCCTTCCAAAAGATACGCAATCGGAAAACTCTGCAATTCATCCTCCGCCGAAGGCGGTTGCAGGAACATGGGATTCAGGTTGATACGGCCCTTCATCTCCCAGGACTTTTCGGATGTTGCCAGCAGGCGGGTTGCCTTGATACCATTTGCGTTCAGCCGATCGTCTATCAGCGACAGTGGTGACGTTTTTACCGCCACCAATCCCTTGATGGTCCGCATGAACTCAAATTCATTGGTGATGTTCTTGTTCTTGATCATGGGAGCAAAGTATATGGGCTGCTCCCCGCCCCCGAATTGTGCCGGGACCTTCTGTTTAAAACAGTTTTCGTCCAGTATGTAAGATGGACTCATGCGCACACCGTAGTGTTCCAGCAGTTTTTCAAGACCGGTGTCCACGGGTATGTAGACGGGGCCCTGCTGGTTCATCAGGCGCAACCCCTGCTGGTTTTGGGGATTGATCTCGTTGAACGCATCCATGAACACCGCCAGGTTTTTGCCCTTCATCAGGAATTGATCGATCTGGAAAAGTTCGTAATCGGTCATTTTTTCCTTGGGTCCGGGGATAATCAGACAGTTCAGACTGTTCGGCAGCGGTTCATCCTTCAACGCGATGTTCTTTACGGTGTAGTTCTGGGAAATTAGCGCGTAAAGGCTGGTTGCGCTGTTCGGGTCCTGAGGCATGCCCATGCTGGGAGGGGGAGGGGGAGATACGGGTACGCTGCCGAAACCCGCCAACACCCCCACATTCTCGTTGATGTCGATGAGGGACTCGATGTGGCCATCGAGAATTTCCTCGATACGGGCCATATCGGTCAGTTCGTATTGTGTGCCGATAATGGGAATGCGTATCACCCTTAAAAGTGGGACAGATACGGCTTTGTCGCCATACAGCATGAGCAGTCCGATGGAACCCGAACCGGCCTGAATTTTTTTCTCGGCCATCTCGGGCCACTGCAGGGTCATGATGTTGTACGGCTTCAGCGCTGCTGCGCTTTCAGGATCACGCGTAGGATCCAGAAATAAATATTCCAGTTTCCCGTAGGCCTTGTCGTTCAGCCCTGCAACCGCATCTTCCACCTGCTGGGGAATTCTTTCCAAATTTTCAAGATTCATCAGGGGCGCCACTTTTTGAAGCGACGATGAGAGCACCAGGTGTATCTTGATCTTTTCTTTTAAATTTAACAGTGCGCTGACCTTATTGTTCAGTTTTTGTATCGCCGTGGTCAGACGATATTCCAGACCGTCCGTTCCGGTGATGGTGGGTATGCGTTCGATCATATCACCATGGATCAGCACCAGCCCCATATAGGCCTTTTGAAACTTGATTTCATCTTTCTCCACGGCCTGGATCTGAACCGGGAAAACACCGTAGTTTCTGGCGAGATCCTGATTTTGTTTCGCACCGGAGCGCGTGTCCCCCGATTCGACGCTCACATCGTAAAACCGGTAATTGAAATGACGATTGGCGTAGTTGGCGTATTCCTCCAACAGGTCGTGCAGATAGCGTTCCGTGTTGTTGTGCGGTGCCGGCAGGTTGCGGCTGAAGAAAACATTGATGGTCAGGGGTTCGGACAGGGTAGACACCACCGTGCGGCTGGTCTCCGAAATCGAATAGATCCGGTTGCGGGTCAGATCGAGCCTGAAAAACAGGGTTATGCCGGCCATATTGACCAGAACAACGACAATAAGATAGATGAAAAATTTTATATAGCGATTCGATGACCGGGCGCCATTCATAGTTGTCTCCTTAATACTTCTTCTGCATGGAAAGATTTGCACCGTAAAGGCCGATAAAGGCCACGCTAAAAAAATAGATGATATCCCGGGAATCGATGACCCCTTTGGAAATATTTTGAAAATGATACCCAGTCCCCAGGTATGCCATTACACCCAGCAATGATTTAGGGAGAAAAAAGAGCATTTTGTCTATCAGTGTCAGGCTGAAGCAGATGGCGGTTGCCACGATGAAAGCGATGATCTGGTTGCGCGTCAGGGACGATGCGAACAAACCCACCGCCGCAAAGGCGCCGCCCATGAGGATGGCGCCAAGATAACCGCCGACGACAGGTCCCCAATCCAACGTTCCCATGGTGGAAATCAGGATGGGATAGGCCACCGTCGGAAGCAGCATCGCTATAATAAAGGCGATGCAGGCCATGAACTTTCCGATGATGACATCCGTGAAGGTCACCGGCATGGTCAGCAGGAGTTCATAGGATCCCACGTTCAGCTCCTCCGAAAAAAGGCGCATGGTGACGGCCGGTATGACAAACGAAAAAATAAGCGGCAGCAGTCCGAAGAAATTCCTCAGACTGGCCTGATTGTAGAGAAAGAATGTTGTGAAAAAAAACCATCCCGTCACCACCAGAAATATGGCTATGACGATATAGGCAATCGGCGAGATGAAATAGCCACTGAATTCCTTTTTAAATATGTGTACAGCCTGTTTCATATTATTTCTCCTGCGTTAGGTTTCTGAATATCGTCTCCAGGGTCTGCGTTTCCAGAAAAAACGCCGTCAACAGCCAATCCGTTGCCTTGATACAGGCGTAGATCCTGTGGCGTGTTTCATGCTCCGCATCGCAGATCAGTTTGACATCGAGGTGTCCCGGACGGTTATCCACAATGGTCACCGCTTCCACCCCGGCAACAGATCCCAATTTATTCTCGACATCCCCAGCCTGGGCACCTTCCAGGGAAACATTCAGGATCGTATCGCGGCGGGCTTCCTGTTTGAGGCTTTCGGTGCTTCCGTCGGCGACTATTTTACCCCGATTGATGATGATAATCCGGTCGCAGGTGGCCTCGGCTTCGCTGAGAATATGCGTCGAGAGGACAATGGTTTTTTCTTTGCCGATTTTTCGGATGATCTCTCGAATTTCAACAATCTGGTTAGGGTCCAGGCCTGATGTCGGTTCGTCAAGCACAAGAATTTCCGGATCGTTCATCATGGCATGCGCCAGCCCGACCCGCTGCTTGTACCCCTTGGACAGTTCGTCAATGGGTTTGTGCATCACGTCGGTCAACCCGCAAAGCCGGGCCAGATCCTTAATGTGCGCCAGCCTGGTTTCAGCTTCAACCCCCCGAATTTTTGCGATATATACAAGATAATCGTACACGATCATGTCTTTGTAGAGTGGCGCTGATTCCGGCAGGTAACCCATCAGTTTTTTGATGGCCAGCTCGTCATTATCGATGCTCAAATTTTTTACCCGAATACTGCCTGAAGTGGGTTTCAGAAAACAGGTCAGCATTCTCAACGTGGTGGTTTTGCCGGCCCCGTTCGGGCCAAGAAGCCCCAGAATTTCTCCTTTTTTGATGTCGAAGCTGATCTGATCCACGGCACGTAGATCATGGTAATTTTTACTTAAATTTTCTATATGGATCATCTGTTTCTCCTTGCTGATTTACCACCGTCCGGTCTGTTGGCGGCATGATTGTCACTGCGCAAATCTGCCTTTATCTAGGACCACGCAATAATCTTGAAAGATGCGATTTTAATAGGAATGACCATTCTGTCAAGTGATTTTTTTCCTGCTTGACCGCACATGGTGAACCATGCGAGACAATTGTTTCGATTTCGATAGCAATCCCGATTTCGATTTGGATCACTCAATCCAACAATACTACAACTGATCGACGGAAAATTGAATAGCAGTTTCTAATCAAGGAGATATGTAAAATGAGGGCCGACAACACCAGGGGCTTTGCCAGTGACAATAATTCCGGGGTTCATCCCGACATTCTCAAGGCTGTTTCCGATGCCAATACGGGCCACGTGGTTGCCTACGGCGATGACCGGTATACCCGTGCCGCCTTAATCAGATTCGAAGCGACCTTCGGAAAGGATATCGACGTATTTTTTGTATACAATGGGACTGCGGCCAATGTTCTTGGATTGAAATCAGCCACACGCTCATTTAATTCAATTGTTTGTGCCGAGACCGCGCATATCAATGTCGACGAATGTGCGGCACCAGAGAAATTCTGCGGCTGCAAGTTGCTGCCGGTACCGACCAAAGACGGTAAACTCCGGGTGGCTGACATCGAGAAGCATCTGCATGGTTTCGGTTTCGAGCATCATGCCCAGCCCAAGGCTATTTCCATCACCCAGCCAACCGAACTGGGCACGCTTTACACCCACGCTGAAATCAAAGCCATCGTTGACCTTGCCCGCGAACACGATTTGATTGTCCACATGGACGGGGCCAGAATTTCGAATGCAGCGGCCGCTTTAAACAGCGATTTAAAAAAGTGCACCCGTGATTTGGGAATCGACCTGCTCTCGTTCGGGGGCACTAAAAACGGAATGATGTTTGGGGAGGCAATCGTTTTTTTCAACCGGGCGTTATCCGCAAATTTCAAATACACCCGTAAACAGAGTATGCAGTTGAATTCAAAAATGCGTTATATCTCAGCCCAATTCGAAGCCTACATGTCTAACGCGTTATGGGAAAAAAATGCCAGGCACGCCAACGACATGGCACGTCTGCTGAAACAGGGGATCGATGATATTCCGAGAGTCAGGATAACCCAAAAAGTTGAGACAAATGGCATTTTCGCCATAATTCCTGCTCAGTATGTGCAAGAACTGCAAAAAGCATTCTTCTTTTATGTCTGGGATGAAAGTACATCAGAGGTGCGATGGATGACCTCTTTCGACACACAGCCGGAAGATATAAAAACGTTTGTGCAACTGCTGAAAAATAAATTAACTTAAATTTTTTCCAGGATAATTTTTTTGGGATCAAAGGTGACTTCGAACTGGTCTCCAGGTCTGAACGGCGATTCTTCGATGCGTGTTTTGGGGATTATGATGGAGTTCTGGCTGAACCTGACAACCTTGGGATGCGGCTTATATAAACCTTTAATCGCCGAAGGATTTTTAAGTCTATTTTTATAGGTCAACTTGGCAACCCTGGTCTGGAGCGTTTTCAGGGTAATGTTGGTCTGCTCGCATATTCTATCCGCATTCATCTGCTCTTGGATAATTTTTAACAGTGCTTTATCGGAAATTTTTGCTGCCATCCGCCCTCCAATGACGTCACTTTGCGGTAGTCGCGGTATTACTTTAGGGCTCGCTCAAAAATAACTTCACATTTTCAGCGCCCATCCCTATTTTCAAAGCAAGAATACCCTGTCGGGCGGCCTTTCCAGCTGCCTTTCCGGCCATTGCTTGCGGTTGTCTTAACCCAACTACTCAAGACATTAATTCAAATGTTTCATCAACATCTTTCATTACAAAGTTGCTTACTGTTCTTTCATCATAATCTCTGCTGATACACTCTAAATCAAATTCATCAAATCTATCCAGCTCATCAATAAAGAATCTAAATTCAACTTCATAATTAAGATTTTCATTTAATAGATTCATGATAATCCTCCTATATTGATTTCTTGATATATAATCATAAATTTTCATAAGTGTCAAGCGTTTTATTTTATGATCATAATTTATCATCATAGATTATTTATTTTGCTATTTATTATTTTTAATCATTTTTTTTTATCATTTACACATTAGAAATATGCATCAGCACGGACAGTGTTAATATCCCAAGGTTTGGGACAGAAATACGGATCTCAAAACTTTCTGCCGCGTAAATCTTAAAACATAAAACGTAAATCGATTTTTCGAATGCGACTGACGGTTTCTAATGAATTGGCAATAGATATAGCGAGAGATGTTATACGAGCAGCGATTCGTCCTTGAGGGTGGCTCCGAACCGTTTGACCGCTTCCTGCACGGTAAACGATTTTTTTTCTTCTCCGGAGATATCGAGCTGAATTTTTCCTTCGTGCAGCATGATGAGACGGTTGCCGAAGCGAATGGCCTGTTCCATGTTGTGGGTAACCATGATGGCAGTGAGTTGGTTTTCAGATATTATATTTTGGGTCAGATCCATGACCCGCCTTGCGGTTTTGGGGTCGAGCGCTGCCGTGTGTTCATCCAGAAGCAGCAGTTTAGGCAGTGTAAGCGTTACCATCAGCAGGGTAAGAGACTGGCGTTGACCACCGGAAAGAAGGCTGACCGACTGCGCCAGGCGTTTTTCCAACCCCAGCCCCATCGTCTTTAGAATACTTTGATAATGGTCACGCCGGGTCCTGGTCACCCCCCATTTCAAGGTCCTGCGCTTCCCCCTCAAATCCGCCATGCCCAGATTCTCCTCAATGGTCATGGAAGCAGCCGTCCCCATCAGCGGGTCCTGGAAAATTCTGCCCAGATATTTCGCGCGTTTGTGCTCCGGAAGGTGGGTAACATCCCTGCCGTCTATGCGCACACACCCCTGTTCGGGCATGGTCGTTCCGGAAATAAGATTCAGCAGTGTTGTCTTTCCGGCGCCGTTGCTGCCGATGACGGTAACGAAATCACCTTTTGCGATCAGCGCGTCAATACCATCGATGGCAACCTTTTGATCAACGGTGTTGGGGTTGAATGTTTTCTTGATATTTTCGAGTTCAAGCAAGATTTTTTCTCCAGATTAGAAACAGGAAAGTAAGTACATAGTTTTAGAAGGTGGAAGGTAGAAGACTCTGCTGCAGGTATCTGGTATCTTGGCCACCGATTGCAGGGCTAAAGCCCTGACCTACAAACCCATTCCTCCAATCGCAGATGTAGCGCAGGGTTTTAACCCTGCCAAATTAAAACCGGGAATTTAGGTTGAAGCAAGAGACAAAGAAACAGAGATACAAAGTGACAAAGTGAACTTTTTTAGCCTAATGCATTTCTTTATAGGTATTTAGGCTGCAGTCCGAGGGGGGATGCTTTCTACTTCATTCTCAAGCAGCCCCTTCCACCTTATACCTTCAACCTTCTACTTATCTCAATTTCCAATCATCCCGTTTTTTTTAACTTCCGACACCTGGTCTCCAGCCATCGACCTCTTAACCGCGCGCTATGCTCACGCCAAGATCGCAAAGATTTTATCTTAAAAAAAGGACCTTCTCAGCGTGCTTTGCGCCTTTGCGGTTCAGGATTTTTCATAAACCTGCTTACTGCCTACGCCTTACCCTCCTGACCTCTGACATCTGACTTCCGACCACAGGCCTACACCCCTCTAAGGTGCAGTTTTCCTTCTTTTTCTTTTTTCAGGGCCGGGATACCCAGCGCCAGAATCACCATCACACCGGTCGCCATCTTCAAGTCCGTGGGGGCAAGGCCCAGGCGCAGACCGATGGAGATGATCATTTTGTACAGTATAGACCCAACGACGGCCGCGAGTGTCATGCGCTGGATGGTCTTGGTACCGATAAGCGTTTCACCGATGATGATGGCGGCCAGGGCGGCCACGATCATTCCAATTCCCATACCCACGTCCGCGAATCCCTGATCCTGCGAGACCAGCGCTCCGGAAAGCGCTACCAGCGCATTTGAAAGTCCTAAGCCCAGAACTGTCATATTGTCTGTATTCACCCCGAGCGTTCGGATCATCTGCTCATTATCCCCGGTCGCCCGCATGGCGAATCCGATCTGGGTGTGCAGAAAAAGGTCCGTCATCAGTTTTATCACAACGGTTACCACAAGGAAAAAAAGAATTATGGGAATAAACCGGTTCATATCCAGGTTTTCCAGCGGGGTCAGCAGGGTTTCGACGGTCAAGAGCTGAATGTTTGATCTTCCCATGATGCGCAGATTGATGGAATAAAGCATGGTCATCATCAGGATCCCGGCCAACAGGCTGTTGATTTTCAGCCTTGTATTGAGGAGTCCGGTCAAGCAACCGGCAGTAAAACCGCTGATGACAGCTGCCAGTATGCTCAGCATTGGTGAGACGCCCTCCGTGATAAGCCGAGCCACAACTGCCCCGCCCAAGGCGAAACTTCCGTCAACGGTGAGATCCGGAAATGCCAGGATCCGGAAACTGATGACGATGCCCAGGGCTACCAGTGCATACGCCAGGCCGTGTTCCAGAGATCCTGGAATGATGCGCAAAAATCCTTCGAAAAACATGGAAACTCCCATTCCAGAGGGCAGAAGACAGAGGCCAGAGTGCCAGAAGATGCTGACCTTATTCCAGTCTAATTATGTCTGTGGTGGTTTGACCTCTGACGCTCTGGCCTATAGACCTTCTGCTTACTCCTTAATAACGTTGCCCTGCTCATCCCACAGCTTGTCGGCTGCCTTTTCGATCAGAGTCTTGGGCAGTTCCAGCCCTTGCGCCTTGGCATGCTTCAAGCTCACCCAGAGGCTGTAGCCCTCGGC
>JAFDAT010000264.1 GCA_019313725.1 Deltaproteobacteria bacterium | reverse complement strand
TTCCTAATAAAAAGCGATGTGCTCTAGAACTGAAAAGAATTGTCAATTGTGATGGGATGGTAGTTCTAACGGGACTTAGACATAAAGATTATAGCGCTACACCTAACAATGCTATTAGTGTGCAGAACTATATAGATTTATTTGATTTCGCCAATGTTAGTGTCTATTCGGAAGATGACATTTTGAAAAGATATTTAAGAAAAATGGGTGCAAATTTAGACAAAACAATTTGTGTATCAGAGGCCCAGACGCAACCATTTATTAATTTAATTGCCGCAAAAAATCAGGCTAAAATAAGGTCCTCCGGTCAATTTAGTGAATATCCACACCAATATGGCAATTTGAAGATCAACCCTTTATACAAAGAAAAAGAAAGGGGAAATGACAAAGAAAATATATATTTAGAATTAAACTTTCCATCACAGTTTTATCTGAGTGAACAGCCGCAAATGATGGATTACTTACCTCAACAAGTCAGAATTCCAAAGGATCTGTTTATTGATCTGAATAAAAATTTGCACATTGTAAATCGGCTGATATCACAATGCGTGCTCATTGATTTGCCTTCAAACTATTCCTGACAAAAATTCTCTGAATGGATGTCTCTAAATCGATAAAATGTCGCTAAAATGTGATAGCGCCTATTCAAGTATAGTTCATGACACGTTATGGAACCCATCATCATCGACATCGAGGATGTCATCGATCTGCATACGTTTCGCCCGGAAGATGTTTCCGATCTTCTGGATGATTATATTCGTGCCTGCATTGAAAAAAAATATTTGTCCGTTAGGATAATTCACGGAAAAGGGCAGGGATTCCTGAAGAAACGGGTGGAAAAACTTCTGAAACATCACCCGCTGGTGGTATCTTTCACAACAGCGCCCCCCGAAGCCGGCGGCTGGGGAGCAACGATTGTCACGTTGAAAAAAGCCTAAAGTTCATTATATGTACACCTGACCGGATGGATACAATTTTCTGCTGCGATTTTATTGTTATTGAACAAAAAAAATGATGGTGGCCAGCACAGCCCCGTCTTCCGCTACCACTTCAACCATCCAGTCCCCTACGTCCGGCGGGTCAATCTGCTTGGCACTCCAGGTTCTCCAGCTGCCTGATTTTACCGGCAGGTCCACCGAGGATTTCAGGTCGCCGTTTAAAAACCACCTGTGGGTGATCTGCGTGTCATGGTCGGCACCCACTACTTTTGTGAAGCAGAAGAGCTTCCCGGCATCACTGGCGAAAACATTTCCAATCCCAAGCGGCGTACGCTTTTCCACCCCCCGGCAGATAACGGTTTTTTCAATGCTAAGGGATGGGTTCTGATCATCTGCCGCCACAGATGGAAGCAGGCAACAAAGCAGCATAACTCCCAGCGCCAATGGCAGCACAACAAATTTTTGCATGGTATCCTCCGATTGATATAAGAACCCTAACGCAGGCGCTTTAAAACAGCGGCCGCGGATTTCTTTTCCATCCTGACCAGGACATAGTAATGTTGGGCAGGCCCGTAGCTTCCGTACCGGTCATACCAGCGTTCAATAATCTCGGTATAGTTAAGCTCCGTGTCAGACAATACTTCGACGAGTTGTCGGGAATACTCACTTTTTGAGGTGCTGATAACCAGATCTCTGCTCGACACATGGGACACAATGGTACGGCCCAGTTCCGCCCTGGCCCGGTTGGCTGCCTGAATCCAGGCATCCTTGACATGTCGGGTCTGGCCGGAAATCCCCATGGCATAAAAATATCGGTCATCAAAGGGCGCGGAAGTCAGCCAGTCCGGAACCGGTTGGGCCTTCTCGGGGCCCGAAGCACAGCCGGTAGTCAGAACAAGAACGAGCATGCCCACCAGAAAACCGAGGCCGGTTCCAGCTTTTCCAATTAGGTTCATTGCCGATATCCACGAAGTCAAGAGTTTGTAATTATTTAATTAATTTAATAATCAGAATGGTTTTACAATGCAAAAGCATAATACACAAAAGGCGATATAGCAAGAACCCCGTTGTAGATTCACCCTCTGTTTGACTTATAATCTAAACGGCAGTATTTTAATAATCTCAATGTTTCAATTTTTCAGGGAATTCGACCCATGCCTTTTGTCTGCCGACCCGGGTTAACGGGTAAAATTTATATGCCGGAGGAAAGCCCGGGGCTCGTGAAAAAGCATGACTGTAAAAACTGCTTTGCATGCCAGGCATGCGGCAACGATCGTTGCCGATTGTGTTTTTCCCTGAAGAGCGGGACAACCGATCCCATTTTTTCGGAAATTACGTTAAGCGTCGACAGAGCAGTATCAAAAACAACGGAACCATAATGGCACCCTTAAAAGATGAAGAACACGGCAGTTGCCGCACTGTGAAAAACGGCTGCGAGTGTGAAGAAAAATCGAATCCGCAGGTCATTTTTTCCGGCCAGGCGGCCGAAGATCTCTGTTGCGGCCCACCCGCCGAACCGAGAAGCAGCCACCTCGAAAAACCCGGATACCAGCTCTGCCGTTTTGTAGAAAAATTTATTGAAACGCCTGCAGGCTCGGTACCACGGGTCAAACGCACCCTTGACAGATCCGATATCTGGGAAACAATCAAGGTCCGTTCCGGCATCAACCGGAATCAGTACAAGATTACACCCGGGCTTTATTGTGTCGGAGCGGCTGACCACCACTCCCCGGTTCTGGTGTCGGCAAACTATAAACTCAGTTTTGATGCTCTGCGCCAGGCACTCACACATTCCCATGCCTGGATTCTGGTGCTGGATACCCGGGGGGTTAATGTCTGGTGCGCTGCCGGCAAGGGAACATTTGCCACCGAAGAAGTTGTCCGGCAGGTTCGGGCCAGCCGCCTTGCAGACGTGGTCAGCCACAGAACATTGATTCTGCCCCAACTTTCGGCAACCGGAGTTGCTGCACACCAGGTGAAAAAGCAATGCGGGTTTAAGGTTCAATGGGGTCCTGTCCGCTCAGAAGACATCGAATTTTTCATTTCCCACGACAATAAATGTGATGCGGCCATGCGCAAGGTAACCTTTACTTTATGGGAGCGTTTTGTGCTGATACCTGTAGAAATAACGCTTCTGTACAAATACTTGTTGTGGTTTCTGCTGATCGCTTTTATTCTGTCCGGTATCGGTTCGGGTATTTTTTCATTCTCCCAGGCTTGGCACAGGGGCCTAATTTCGGTGTCGGCCGGTATCGTTGGAATTGTCGCCGGGGTCGTTGTGGCCCCGCTTCTACTCCCGTGGATACCCGGAAAGCCGTTTTCAGTTAAAGGTGCGCTTTCCGGATTTCTGGCCGGAAGCGCCGTCGCCGCTATTTTTTGGGGTCGTGTAAATGCTCTGGAAGTAACGGCTTTGATGTTGTTTGCCATGGCCGTGAGTTCCTATCTGGCCATGAATTTTACCGGATCGACCCCCTTTACATCTCCGTCGGGCGTTGAAAAAGAGATGCGCCTGGCCATACCCGCTCAGGCCGGCGCAGTCCTCATCTCTTCTGCCGCGTGGCTCTGGGCGGCTTTTGGTGCCCAGGGATAAGACTGACCCTTTTCCAATGGATTGGATGATTATGGACGATTTCCGATATCTTCCCGGTGTAACCACCCTGAAGCTGGATGAAAAAGCCTGTATCGGCTGCGGTATGTGTCTGGCTGTCTGCCCTCACGGGGTGTTTGTGATAAACGAACGTACAGCCAAGGTCATTGACCGCGACGGTTGTATGGAATGCGGTGCATGCGCCACCAACTGCCCGGTGAATGCGCTCAGTGTCGATCCAGGCGTCGGTTGTGCCGCCTATATTATCCAGTCGTGGATCAAGGGTAAAGAGAATGCGTCCTGCGGCGATGGCGGCTGTTGCTGAACGAGAAACTTGTTTGCCAATGACAGGTAAATCACGCATAGATTTTATTCACCCCGAGATGAATAAGACGGTCAAAGCCATAGGGGGGGAGTATGCCTTTTTCAAGGAGGTTGTGTTCCCTTATCAAGGCCGTGAGGTATTGTATCTGATCGGATGTGCGGTTTTTGATACGACATGCTGCGGCGCAGGGGGGGTCTGCTATGCGCGTGTTCCCGGGTTCCTTAAAGCATTACACTACAAAACCGGCAAGGATGGCCGGCCGGTTTCGCGGGTGTCACCCATCACCGACATCCAGGCCAGAAAAGAGATACGGCAAGCCATAAGCCGCCGTGAAACAGTCCAGCAGGTCGAATTCTAATGGAAATCAAGCGCCGACTTATCCTTATTGTGATGGCTGTTTTCTGTGTGATCATGATAGGAACTATAGGATATTACGTGATTTACCAGGGAAACAGCACTTTTATGGACTGTTTGTTTATGACGGTAATTTCCCTCACCACCGTAGGCTATGGAGAAATCACCGCCGTAACCGGCAACGTTCCTGCTGAAATTTTTACGATGCTCCTGATTACCTTTGGCATGGGGATAATCCTGTACGGCATCAGCACGCTGACGGCGATAATCATAGAAGGTGAACTTTCGGGAATTTTAAGGAAGAAAAAGATGGAAAAAGAGATCAGCAAATTAAGCAATCACTACATCGTCTGCGGCGGCGGGGAAACCGGGCGGCCGGTGATCGCCGAGCTCGTCATGAACGGTGAACCGGTGGTGCTCATCGAGCAGAGTGAAGAAATCATCGAGCGCTGCAAGGAAATCGGCGACCTGCTCTACATCCAGGGGGATGCTGCCGACGACGCCAGCCTGGCTGCCGCCGGAATCGATAAAGCTGCGGGCATCATCGTGACGTTGTCATCAGACAAAGACAACCTCTTTACCACCATGAGCGCCAGGATGCTCAATAGCCGGGTCAGGATCATCAGCAAGGTTATCAGTAAAAGTCTTGAACCAAAAATGAGGCGTGCCGGAGCAAACAGCGTTGTATCACCCAACTATATCGGAGCCCTGCGTATGGCTTCGGAAATGATACGCCCTGCCGCCGTGAACTTTCTGGACAGTATGCTGCGCAGCAGCAAGGGCAACCTGAGAATACACCAGATTAACGTATCCGATCAATCTCCGCTTGCCGGGAAAACGCTCATGGAGGGCGGCCTGGAACAAGATCATGAGCTTCTCGTATTAGGGGTCAGGTATAGAAACCGAGAGATGGAGTTCAACCCGTCACCACAACTGCTCCTTGAAAAAGGGATGACGCTCATTGTGATGGGAGAAGTAGACAATATTGCCAGGGTGCGGCGAAAGTATTGACCCGTGTTGCCTCTTTAAGGGGCTCTATCACAGAATACGTGAACCAGGGGATTCAGAAGACAGAAGTTGTATAAAAAACTTGAACATCGAACATTGAACGTTCAACATCCAACGTCGAATGTGGAAGACGCTTCGCTTTGTCTTATCTATATAAAAAAGGTAGAATACCATATTCGATG
>JAFDAT010000563.1 GCA_019313725.1 Deltaproteobacteria bacterium | reverse complement strand
CCAAGCCGGACAGCCCCTTCCAGCCCCATACCGCCGAATTCACCGGTGGGCCAGGATACATTCAGAACCGGGCAATGAAAACCGCCGCCGATCATGGCCATGGCCCCCAGGCCATATCCCTTTCGCAAAGCGATGGAAAAAATGGGGATGGTAGCATTGCCGCCGGTTACAAACATGCGTGAAAAGTGTCGGACCTGGGCGGATTTTTCCGCTTCCGGCCCCACCATGAAACCCGGGGTGTCTAGTAATACCACCAGGGGAATATCAAACGCGTCACAAAGTTGCGTGAATCGTGACGCCTTGTCGGCCGCATCCGCGTCGATGGCGCCGCCCAGGTGCATACTGTTGTTGGCGATCAGCCCGAAAGGCCGGCCTTCGATACGAATGAAAGCAGCGACAACCCCTACGCCGAATTCCCGCCGCAGTTCCAGCACCGTACCAATATCGGCCAGGGTGTCGATCACCGTGCGCACATCATAGGCACGCAGCCGGTTTTCCGGGATCAGCCAGCGCAGTTCCCGCTGATCAACGCAATCCCAATCCGGTACCGGCCCCTGGAAATAAGCCAGATACTGCTTGGCTTTTTCAACCGCCTCGGCTTCATCCGCCACCACAATATCCACCACACCATTGGGAGATTGAATCTCTATGGGGCCGATATCATCCGGTCGGCATACGCCCAGGCCGCCCCCTTCGATCATGGCCGGCCCACCCATGCCGATTTTGGCGTTCTGCGTGGCGATAATCACATCGCTGCAGCCTAAAAGAGCTGCATTGCCTGCGAAGCATCGCCCGCTGACAATCCCCACAACCGGGACCAGACCGCTTAAGCGGGCATATTGCGCAAAGGTTTCAAAATCCAGCCCAGCGCACTGAACCTTCCCGGCATCGATGTCACCCGGACGCCCGCCGCCGCCCGTTAAACAGGCTGCCGTTAATGGCGGCAATGCCGGCAACCAATCCATCCGCCGGACTTTTCTCCAGGAGTTGTTCCGCGGAAAGCCGGCCCCGTTGAGCAGCCACGGCAAACGATCCATACTCGATAAAGGTGTCCGCATCCACCAGGTCAGCGATATTTTCCCGGGCTGTGCGCTGCCCGGTTTTATGACGGCGCTCCACGGCTTTGGCCCGGGTTTCGTCCAGAACTGCCCGTTGGCGTTGGAGCACGTCGGCCAGGTCCGGCCGGATGGCATCGAGGTCAACGGTTTCCTCTGTGCGTACATCGAGCCCCTCCACACTCATGGGCTCGACAAACAGCAGGGGTTGACCGTCATATAGCGTGTCACCGACATCGGCCGCTATCTTTCGCACCACCCCGCTTAACGGCGTTTTGATGAGATGCTGCATTTTCATGGCTTCAAGAACCGCTACGGATTGCCCTTCGTAAACGGGATCCCCCTCGGCCACTTCGATCTCAACCACGGTCCCCTGCATGACGGTATTGACGGCCACACAGTTTTCCGGCCCACTGGCCGTGTCAATTTCCGGCGGCGGTGCAATCTCAGGCTGCGGCTCAATCTTAGATTGCAGGTCGATCTCCAGCGGTTCAGGGCCGCCGCCCGGTCCGGCAGCTTCATCCATGTACTTGCGTTGATGACGGTGCGGATCGGATCCGGCCAGTGTTTCCAGATGTTCTTCGATAAATCGGGTGCTCACCCGGTTGGCAGCCACATGGGCGTTGGTCAGCAGTGCCTGCAGCAGGGGAATATTGGTATCGACACCGTCGATCCTGAATTCACAAAGGGCCCGGTAGGCTTTCGCCACGGTGTCCGCATAATTTTCATCCCGCGAACGGACCACCAGCTTGGCCAGCAGGGAGTCAAACCCCTGATGCGTGGTATAGCCCGTATATCCGAACGTGTCCACCCGGATTCCAGGGCCGGACGGCACATCAAAATATCGCAGCGTTCCACCCGATGGCCGGATATGGCCGTCCGGTGTTATTTTCTCCATATTGATCCGGGCCTGAAGCGCATAGCCGATAGGGGTATTGATCGTTCCCTGCTCCAGTTCCAGGTCCGTAAGCGTAGAACCACCGGCAATACGAATCTGGGCCTTCACCAGGTCGATACCCATGACCTCTTCGGTAACGGTGTGCTCTACCTGCAAACGCGGGTTCACCTCCAGGAAGTAAAACCTGGCATCATCCACCAGGAACTCAAACGTTCCCAGGCTTTTATAGCGTACCTGGCCGGCCATATCGATGGCGGCCGTGGTCAACCGGCTGCGCACCTCCTCCGACAGGGTGGGACTGGGGGCAACTTCAATCACTTTCTGGTTGCGCCGCTGCAGGCTGCACTCCCTTTCCCACAGATGACTGACGCCCCCGAAACCATCGCCTATCACCTGCACCTCGATGTGGCGGGCCTGT
>JAFDAT010000263.1 GCA_019313725.1 Deltaproteobacteria bacterium | reverse complement strand
TTTTAGTTTTTCGGGACGGGTTATATCAAATTGGATAAATTATCGGAAAATATCGATGACATATGTGCCGACAAGGCAACCGAACTGTTCGGCGTATTTGGAGACCCTGTCGCACACAGTCTGAGCCCGGCCATGCACAACCGGGCTTTTGCTTTTACGGGATACAATGGCGTGTATCTTCCGTTTCGAATCAGGCAGATCGCGCCGGCTGTTTCGGCCGTAAGAACGCTGGGCATGAAAGGGATCAGCGTCACGATCCCGCACAAGGTAGCGGTGATGGAATTTCTCGACAAACTTGATCCGCTGGCAAGACGGATAGGGGCGGTCAATACCATCGTGAACGCGGACGGGAGCCTCACCGGCTACAACACGGACTGTTTCGGTGCTGTAAGCGCCCTTTCTCAGCACACGGACATCGAGGGCCGGGAGGTTGCCATCCTCGGAGCAGGCGGGGCTGCCCGGGCTATCGCCTGGGGCATCGTGGAGGCCGGGGGAAAGGTGACCATCGTCAACCGGTCGGCTGAAGGCGGCCGGCAATTGGCGGGGGACCTTTCAGCGGCATTTCTGCCGCTCGAAAAAGCGGACAGGATCGGCGATGATATCATCATTAACACGACACCGGTAGGCATGCACCCCCACACGGGTGTCCTGCCGGTTCCGGCCCGGGTCTTTCGCCGCGGGATGCTGGTGATGGACATCGTTTATACACCATTGGAAACGGAATTTTTAAAGCAGGCCCGGGCAGCCGGCTGCAAGACCGTAGACGGACTGACCATGTTTGTACTCCAGGGGGCCCGCCAGTTCGAGCTATGGACAGGCCTGAAGGCGCCGGTGGAGGTCATGCGCGAGGCGGTAGTTGAGCAACTGGGGGTGGTGCTTGACGCGAACCAAAATCCAAAAAAGGACGAATAACCAATATCCAATAACGAATTATCAATGTCCAAGTGAAGGTAAACTGCATAATGCACCCGGAATTCGGCATCCGGTTCAGCAGGGACAAATCCCTGCACTACACGACGGTGTGCTTTGTCGGCCCAAATAATGCCTGCGTAATCGGCATGTTGCCAATGTAGTCCAGGGCTTCAGCCCTGTTGCGACTTGGCAATTGGGCATTGGATATTGATTATTGGACATTCGATTCCGGCTCTGCCGGGTTGGGAACATTCACTTTGAGCAGCATCGAAATAAAAACACAACCTATTAAATCGTGCGCGGTGAGCGTTCCCGGGTCCAAAAGCTTTTCTCACCGGATTCTAATAGCTTCTGCGCTTTCCAGCGGTGACTGCACCATCGACAACTGCCTGCAGAGTGATGACACGCGATTCACGATCCAGGCCCTGAAACAGCTCGGGGTGCAGGTTGTCGAAAGCGGTGAACCGTTGGTGCTCAAAGGGAAAAGCGGTCGTTTCGATGCCAGCGATGCGCCGATTTTTCTGGGCAACTCGGGAACATCCATGCGCCTGTTGACCGCGTTGGCCGCCCTGGGAAACGGGACGTATGTGCTGACCGGAACGGAGCGTATGCAGGCGCGGCCCCTGGACGACCTGATCGATGGACTCGGTCAGATCGGTGTGCCTGCAAAATCAGTACACAATAACGGATGTCCGCCGGTTGAAGTGACCGGGGGCATGGTTGAAGGCGGCAGCATGCGACTGCGCTGCGGAAGCAGCAGTCAGTATTTATCGGCGATGCTGTTGATTGCGCCCTGTACACGCCAGGGCATCGAGATAACGGTGACGGAAGGGCCGGTTTCCAAACCCTATATCGACATGACCATCCAGGTGATGGAGCGGTTCGGAATTCAGGTGGAACGGTCCGGTCACCACTATTTCAGGGTTGAGGGCGGACAGGCTTACCGTCCCGGAAAATATACCGTGGAGTCGGACTGTTCCCAGGCCGGATATTTCTGGGCGGCAGCCGCCATTACCGGAACCGGGGTCAAAGTCCTGGGAACCTCCCCGGATACCCTGCAGGGAGACATCCGATTGATATCACTGCTTGAATCCATGGGGTGCCGATGCATTCAGGAGAACGACGGTATTCGGTTGACCGGGGGCAGGTTAACGGCCATCGATGCGGATATGTCGGATATTCCGGACATGGTGCCAACGCTTGCCGTGGTATCCGCATTTGCCCACGGGACAACGTGGATCAGGAACGTGGCCCACCTCAGGGTCAAGGAGAGCGATCGCCTGGCGACCGTGGCCGACGGACTGATCCGAATGGGCATATCGGCCGTCTGCACGGATGACGGCCTGGTGGTGGAGGGCGGTCGTCCGCACGGGGCTGCGGTAGACACGTACGACGATCACCGTATTGCCATGAGTTTTGCCGTGGCAGGTCTTATGGTTCCGGGTGTCGTCATTCGGGATGAACGCTGTGTGGAAAAATCGTTTCCCGATTTCTGGGGAGTTTTTTCAGAACTTTATGGCTATCGGCATTCTTAAAAAGGATCCTTTAAACCGCTATGAACGTTATCCTGATCGGCTACCGGTGTTCGGGAAAAACATCGGTGGGAAAAATCCTCGCACAAAAAATGGGTTTATCTTTTGTGGACACGGATGAATTGCTGGTGGAGAAGCACGGCCGTTCTGTCAGTGAAATCGTGCGGAATGATGGATGGGACGGTTTTCGCGGGTTGGAACAGGCGATAATACAGGAGGTCTGCGCACAGAACAGCACCGTGATTGCCACAGGTGGCGGGGCGGTCCTGGATCCGGCCAACGTGTCGGCCATGCAGCATAGCGGTCCGGTGGTGTGGCTGAAGGTAAAGCCCGAGACGGTGAAACAGCGCATGGCCCTGGATGACGATACGGATGTCCTGCGCCCCCCTTTGACCTCAAAGGGTCTCTATGCGGAAATCACCGCGGTGATGAATGCCAGGATGCCCTGTTATGAAAAAGCCATGGATTTTTCCATCGACACGGACGGTCAGACCATCATAGAAATAGTGGAAATTGTCAGGAAAAAAGTATTCGGAACTATAACCCGACCCGGATAAACCGGAAATCCGAATATCGAAAATTCCAAATACTAAACAATTTCGAATGACCCAATACCAAATGAATAAACCGTTTTACGTGAACCCTTCGTGTTTTTGTTTAGAGTTTGGAACGTTAGGATTTAGAATTTTTTACATCGAGTCTGATAAATTTTCATGCTCGATTGCGCACAACAAAGTATGCAACAAGAATTTTACGGTACACAGGAGCAAAATACATGTCGAGTTCTTTCGGACAAATATTAAAGGTAACCACCTTTGGTGAATCACACGGCAAGGGCATCGGGGTTGTGGTCGACGGCTATCCTGCCGGCATATCTCTTAAGGCGGATGATATTCAGGCCCAGTTGGACCGCCGCCGGCCGGGCCAGAGCAGCCTGACCACGGACCGGGGCGAAGCGGACAGGGTGACGATTTTATCGGGTGTCGAACACGGCAGGACCCTGGGGATACCCATTGCGCTTTTCGTGGCCAACAAGGATCAAAGGCCCGGAGACTACCAGAGTCTCAGGGAAGTACCCCGGCCATCGCATGCCGACTACACGTATCAGGTTAAATACGGTACCCGATCATCGAGTGGCGGCGGCCGGGCCAGTGCAAGGGAAACCATTGCGCGTGTGGCTGCCGGGGCCGTGGCGGAGAAAATGATCCGGCATATTGCGGGCATGGACATCGTGGCCTGGGTCAGTTCGGTGGGACCATTGGATGTGCCGGCGTTTGACTGGACACAGGTCAGCCGGGCCGATGTGGATCGCCATCCGGTCCGCTGCCCCCACGCAGAAACGGCAGATGCCATGGCCGGCATGATTCTGGAGGCCAAGGATCAGGGCAACTCCCTGGGCGGCATTATTACCTGTGTTTGCCGGAATATTCCGGCCGGCCTGGGGGAGCCTGTTTTTGACAAGATGGAGGCCCTGCTTGCCCATGCCATGCTTTCCATTCCGGCAACCAAAGGTTTTGAAATCGGTTCGGGATTCGGGGGAACCCGTATGCGCGGTTCCGAGCACAACGATCCCTTTATTCGTAAAGGCGATCGCCTGGGGACGGAAACTAATAACAGCGGCGGTGTACAGGGCGGTATCACCAACGGGGAACCGGTTGTTTTCAGGGTGGCCTTCAAGCCCGTGGCTACCATAGGCCTGGAACAACATACGGTCGGTTTTGACGGAAAGGCAACCGTTCTAAAGGCAAAGGGACGTCACGATCCCTGTGTACTGCCCCGTGCAGTACCCATTGTCGAAGGAATGACGGCCCTTGTTCTGGGGGACATGCTGCTGCTGCAGAAAATGAGGGAGACGGCTCAAGATGCAATTCGCTGAGCGGATAAATCAGATACAGGAAAGCAAGACCGTTCAGTTAACCGCATTGGTGCAGAAGCTGAAACAGGAAGGCCGCGAGATCATCAACTTCGCCGTGGGGGAGCCGGAATACCCGACACCCGCCGGCATTATCGATGCCACCCGGCAGGCGCTTGAAAACGGGAAGACCCGCTACGGACCGGTTCAGGGCAATGCCGAACTCAGGTCCAGGCTTGCGGAGCGGTTTGCCGGCTATGACGAAGGCAACATTCTGCTGTCCAACGGTTCTAAACAGTGCCTCTATTCGATATTTCAGACGCTGTGCGGACCGGGCGACCAGGTCATCATTCCGAGCCCGTACTGGGTAAGTTTTTCAGAACAGGTCCGGCTTGCCGGGGCGAGCCCCGTGTTCGTGGACACCATCGGGCATCAGCTCGACTGTGAAGGCATCGCCAACGCCATTACCGACAGGACCAGGATTATCCTGATCAACAATCCCAACAATCCGACCGGTGCCATATACCCCAGGCAAGACATCGAAAAAATTGCCGGGCTGGCCATAAAACATGATCTGTGTATCGTGTCGGACGAGGCTTATGCGTTTTTCACCTATGACGGGCGGGCTTGTAAGAGCCCCTTTTTGATTGAAGATGTCCGCGAGCGCTGCGTGATCGTCAGGAGTTTTTCCAAGAGCTGCAGTATGACCGGTTTCCGGGTCGGGTATGTCGCTGCCCCGACCGTAGTCATTCAGGCAATGTCGAAGCTCCAAAGCCACCTGACCGGCAATGTGTGTACGTTCGCCCAGGAGGGTGCCCTGGCGGCACTCGACCTGGAATCGTCTATTGTAGAGCAGTGGCGGCTGGACCTGCAGTACAAGCGGGATACCGCTTACCAGTACGCCCGGAAAATGTTTAAATGTATCAAACCCCACGGCGCTTTCTACCTGTTTCCGGACGTATCCGGGCTTTTGGAAAACAATGGGTCCGCCAAGGATCTGGCCACCATGTTGCTTCAAGATGCCGGTGTGGCAGTGGTCCCCGGCGAGGCATTCGGCATGCAAAATCACATACGGATTTCCTATGCCGTACCCGAAGTGGCGTTGCTT
>JAFDAT010000262.1 GCA_019313725.1 Deltaproteobacteria bacterium | reverse complement strand
AAGCAGGATGGGCCTGCTGCAGGTGGGACCCGAGAGCGCAGGGGCCGATCCTGGTCCGGCCTGTTACGGAAGCGGCGGCGAGCATCCCACCGTGACCGATGCGGATTTGGTACTGGGATTTCTCGACCCTGATTATTTTCTGGGCGGGGCGATGCCGTTGGATCGTAATGCAGCCGAAGAGGCTCTGCGCAAACATGTTGCTCAGCCTTTGGGAACGCGGACAGTTGAAGCAGCCTTCGGCATTCATGACCTGATCAACGAGACAATGGCGGCCGCCGCCAAGACCCACATAGCGGAAAAAGGCGGCAATCCGAACCTGGTCACTATTTCGGCTTTTGGCGGGGCCGGCCCGGTCCATGCCTATGGACTGGCCAAGAAGATCGGAGCTCCCCGTATCATGGTGCCGCCTCTGGCCGGTGTGGGCTCGGCCCTGGGATTTTTCACCGCGCCGGTGGCCTTCGACCTCACCCGCAGCCACCGGGTAACTCTGGATGAGGCGGATTTTGAGAAAATTGAGAGGCTTTTTCAGGCGCTTGAAAAAGAGGGCGCAGACATCCTTCAGGAGGAGGGCGGTCGGGAGGTGTTGAAGTTTGAGCGAACGATCATGATGCGGTTTGTGGGCCAGGGTGCCGAGACCGACCTGGCCATCGACGACAAACCCTTTGGGGAATGGAAAAAAACAGACATACGCGACGCTTTTGACAAAATATATGAAAAATTGTACGGCCGGACATACGTGGAGCTGCAGGTGGAGTTTGTCACCTTCAACGTCAGGGCCAGTCTCCCTGGGAGGCCTTTTCATCTTCCGAAGATGAAGAAAATTGACGCGGATGCGGTTAGCGCTAAAAAAGGGGTGCGGCAGGCCTTCTCGCTGCGTCAAAAAGGATTCATCCCTTTTGATGTTTATGAGCGTTCTCTGCTCCGACCGGGCAGTCTGATCAACGGTCCGGCCATCATCGAAGAAAGAGAATCCACGATCGTCGTCGGAGAAGATGCCGCAGCAAGCGTCGATGAATATGGGTTTGTGTGGATAGATCTGTCGATTTAGGGTTTGTTGAGTTCCCTGGTTACTGTGTTTGTAGTGTTTATTGAGTTCATTGTGTGTAATTTGATAACAAAATCACACGTTAACCCAAAGAACCCAATAAACCCAAAGAACCCAAGCAACCCCGTTAACCCAAGGGAGTATGCATTCAAATAAACTGGATTGAGTGATCGAAATCGCTATCGGGATCGCTATCGAAACAATAGGAAACTTGAACTCAATGAC
Organism: Deltaproteobacteria bacterium; assembly: GCA_019313725.1. Classification (GTDB taxonomy): domain Bacteria; phylum Desulfobacterota; class Desulfobacteria; order Desulfobacterales; family B30-G6; genus JAJDNW01. The sequence goes on along the minus strand of JAFDAT010000262.1, from coordinate 4,309 downwards.
CGAATTCAAAATTCCAAACAATTGTTTTTGACCTTTTTTGAGGTTTGGATATTGAAATTTATTTGTAATTTTCGGTTCATCCGGATTGGGATGGTGATATGATATTCAGGGAGACGCGGAGTTTTATGTGTAACAAGTATTCGATCCCGATCCCGATAGCGATCCCGATTTCGATGTAGCCCAGGGCTTTAGCCCTGCCAGAGCGGGTTACGGGAAACCAAAATGCCAATTCAAAATTAAGAATTAAGAATTCAAAATTGCCTTATGATAACGACCGGTCTGAACCTAAAAACGTAACACGTAAATCGTAAAACGATCCCTTAAAGGGAGTTAGGTATTACTGGATTGAGTGGTCGAAATCGCTATCGCTATCGGGATCGCTATCGGGATCGCTATCGAAATCGAAACAATAGGAAACTTGAACTCAATGACCAAATTCAAAATTCCAAACAATATGAATTCAAAAAGTAAATTCGATCCCATCACGCTGGAGATTCTGTGGCGCCGGCTGATATCCATCGTGGACGAAGCCGATGCATCCGTGGCCCGAACTGCATTTTCCAGCCTGCTGCGGGACGCCCACGACTACACGTGCATGTTCACCGACAGCAAAGGACGGGAGCTGGTGCAGGGGACCTTCTGTACGCCGGGACAGGCCGGGGCCATGGCCCTGGGCGTCAAGGGCATCATCAGGTCTATCCCGCTGGAGAATTACTGCCCCGGCGATGTGATCGTGGTCAACGATCCCTGGCTGCTGGCCGGCCACCTGAATGATGTGTGTGTTCTAAGCCCTATTTTTTACAAAGAAAAACCTGTAGCTTTCACCGCCTGCGTGTTCCACCACTCCGATATCGGGGGCAGGGTTTCGTCGGACAACCGGGAGGTCTACGAAGAGGGACTGTTCATTCCCCCGGTCAAACTTTACGATGCCGGTGTATTGAACGAGGCTGTACTGGAGATGATACGCTGGAATGTTCGTACGCCTGAAGAGGTAACCGGCGACATTCGATCACAGGTGGCCGCCAACCATGTTTGTACGCAGAAAATCATCGAAATGATGTCAGATGAAGGGCTGAGCACCCTTGATGATCTGGCCGATGAAATCATTGAGCGAACGGAACGCAGCATGCGCAGCGCCATCCAATCCATTCCCGACGGCACGTATCCTTTTGAGGGCGTCATAGAGGGTTCCGGCAAGCGCGACGATATCGAGATAAAGCTGACCGTTAGCGTGAAGGACAGTGACATTCTGGTTGATTTTGCCGGCACCGCACCCCAGGTGGATTGGGGGGTAAATGTGGTCTACAATTTCACTTACGCCTATGTTTTTATGGCTGTCAAGAGTGCCTTCGACCCGGATATCCCCATCAACGAGGGTGCTATCCGTCCCGTGAAAATGACCGCACCTGCGGGAAGCGTCGTCAACTGTTCCTTCCCGGCAGCCGTAGCGGCCCGTATGCAGGTGGGGCACTTCATGACGGAAATGGTATTCAGGGCGCTCTCCACCGTCACGCCAGACCGGATCATTGCCGGCAGCGGCGGCACACCGGCCCAGACCAACATTTTCTACGGCAGGCGCAGCAACGGGAAACCCTGGCATACCATGATTATCCGTGGTGGCGGCCTGGGAGCCGGGAGCAGACGGGACGGACATCACTGTGCCATTTTCCCGGCCAACGGCGCCAACACACCGGTTGAAATTCTGGAAAGCGATACGCCGCTATTGGTGGAAGCCCGGGAACTCCTCTGCGATACCGGGGGGGCAGGCACGTATCGCGGCGGCCTGGGAAGACGCATGGTGCTGCGGGTGCCGGACGATGAGACCGCCCCCAAACCGCCGGTTGCCATCGCTGTTCAAGCCGGGCGTTTCCGTTATCCTCCTGAGGGTTTTTTCGGCGGGTTGTCCGGGGCAAAGGCCAGGTTTTTAAAAAACGGGGATGCTGCCGATCCCGGGGGACTTACATTCTCCGAACCCGGTGATGTTATCACCTTTGACAGTGCCGGTGGCGGTGGGTTCGGAGATCCCCTGGAGCGGGATGTCGCTTTGGTGGAGCAAGATGTAAAGTTTGAATACGTCAGTATCCAACAGGCTACAAGCGTATATGGGGTAATTATCGATCCCGTTAGTGGCTGCGCGGATATGGAGGCTACGAATGAACTGCGCGCGAAAATGAGAAGTTTAGAAGGTGAGAAATTGAGAGGGCGGAAGGGCAGAAGTTGAGAAGGTGGAAACTTGAGAAGATGGGTGGCTTGAGCTGATGGTTATTAGCAAGAGAAAATTTTACCACAGAGACACAGGACACTGAGAGGGCAGGAAGGGCAGAAGTTGAGAGAACCCATCGAAATCGCAAAAGATCAATTTTTAATTCTGAATTTTGAGTTTTAAATTAGAGCAGGCAGCAGTTGGGTTATAGCAAGGAATATTATTTACCAGACACAGAGGGCACCAAGGCCTGTTGGGGTCGAAATCGCTATCGGGATCGAGAATTGTGAATTGAGAATTAAGATTGAAGTTGGGAAGATGCGAACTTGGGAGGTTGAGCGGCGAAAGGGCAGAAGTTGGGAAGGTGAGAACATCAGAAGGTGGGAGAAGTCTTCGAATATCCCAGGTTCACAACATCCCAACTTCCCGAGTTCCAAATGGTGCACGAGAAGGCCGGATCTCTGGCGGGAATGGGTCGATCTGCGCGGGATCAGTGGCTTTGCGCCAGTCAATCGATTTCGATCCCGATTTCGATAGCGATCCCGATTTGGATGAGATACAAACAGTTGTTTTCACCTTATACCGTAAGCCGTTCACCCGAAATTCAAAACTAAAAATTTAAAATTCAAAATTATTACAGCCAGGACGGTTGACATGCCAAAAAGTTTCATGCCTGATTTCAACAGTGCCGAACAACTGCAGGCCCATCAGCTCAAAGGGCTTCAATGGACGGTTGCCCATGCCTACAATGGATCCCCCTTTTATCAGTCAAAACTTGCTGCAGCCGGGGTGCAGCCGGGTGGCATCAAATCCCTGGAAGATATCCACAGCCTTCCTTTTACCACGGCCGATGATTTGCGGGAGGGTTACCCATTTCCGCTTCTTTCGGTGCCGGGGTCAGATGTTGTCAGGATTCACGCCTCTTCCGGGACCACGGGAAAGAAAAAAGTCCTGACCTACACCCAAAAGGATATCGATGACTGGACCTATTTTTTTGCCCGCTGCTACGAGATGGCCGGGCTTACCCGGGAGGATCGGGTCCAAATTGCGGTGGGCTACGGGGTTTGGACTGCCGGCGCCAGTTTCCAGGCCGGCTGTGAGAAATTCGGTGCCATGGCCCTGCCGGTGGGGCCGGGCAATGTAGATATGCAGTGCCAGTTCCTGGTGGATATGGGTTCAACCGTCATGTGCTGCACAGCCAGTATGGCGCTTCTGATGGCCGAGGAGATCGAACGCCGCAACCTGAGGGACAAAATCGCGCTGAAAAAAATCATTTTCGGGTCGGAAAGAAGCAGCGATGCCATGCGCCGGCGAATAAAGGCACTCCTGGGGCTTGACGATATGTTCGACATTCCGGGCATGACCGAACTGTACGGCCCGGGCACAGGGCTTGAGTGCGGACGGCACGAGGGTATTCACTACTGGGCGGATTATTACATCCTGGAAATTCTGGACCCGGAGACACTGGAACCGGTTCCTGAGGGGCAACCCGGGGAGATGGTGGTGACCACCCTGTGCAAGGAGGCCTCTCCGCTTATCCGTTACCGGACCCACGACCTGACCCGGATGATGGGTGGAACCTGTTCATGCGGCAATATCCTGCCCATGCACGACAAGATCCTGGGACGTTCCGATGACATGATCATATTCAGGGCGGTCAACATATACCCCGGCCAGATAGACGAGGTTCTTTCCGCCGTTCCCGGAATCGGATCGGAATATCAGGTGCAATTGGACAGAGAGATGGATGGAAAGGATTACATGACCCTGCGGGTGGAATGTGATCAAAGGATAATCCGGGAAATTAAAAACAACATCATGGTCACCTGCAAAGTGGAAATGGTCGACTACGGTGATCTGCCTCGTTCGGAGAGGAAATCCAAACGGATATATGACAACAGGGTAACGACCGATCTGAACCTAAAACGTAAGACGTAAATCGTAAAACAATCCCAAAAGTCAGAAAGATCGATTTACCTTTTATGATTTATGTAGCAGAAAGTCTTGAAGGCGTTTAGCCTGTAACGACCGGCCTGAACGTAAATCGTAAAACGATCCCTATAATTGGAAAAGTAGGCGGAATGGCGAATGTGGAATACGGAATTT
>JAFDAT010000261.1 GCA_019313725.1 Deltaproteobacteria bacterium | reverse complement strand
ATTACGGTATTAAATACAATATCATCCGGAGCCTCGAAAAAAAGGGGGCAGAGGTCATCGTCGTGCCGGCCTCCACGAATGCCGATCAGGTGCGGTCGATGAATCCCAACGGGGTATTTCTCTCCAACGGACCCGGTGACCCGGAGCCGGTGGACTACGCCGTCGATACCATCCGAAGCCTGATCGGGTTCCGACCCATATTCGGGATTTGTCTGGGGCATCAATTGCTGGGACTTGCCCTGGGAGGAAAAACCTACAAGCTCAAATTCGGACACCGGGGCGGCAATCAGCCGGTTAAAAACCTGTCCAACGGAAAGGTGGAAATTACCTCGCAGAATCACGGCTTCGCTGTTGACATGCAGAGCATGTCCGGCGAGGATATTTCCGTCACCCATGTGAACCTGAACGATGACACACTGGAAGGGTTCCGGCACAATTCGCTGCCCCTGCTGGCCGTGCAATATCATCCTGAAGCATCTCCCGGGCCGCATGATGCCGGCTATCTTTTCGATGAATTCGTAAAAATGATGAAAACTTAAAACCTGAAACGAAAAAATGCCCAAACGAACAGACATAAAAAAAGTGCTTATCATCGGTGCCGGTCCCATCATTATCAGCCAGGCCTGCGAGTTTGATTATTCCGGTACCCAGGCCTGCAAGGCTTTGAAAGAAGAGGGATACGAGGTCATCCTCGTGAACAGCAATCCCGCCACCATCATGACCGACCCTGAGACGGCGGACAGTACCTATATCGAGCCGGTCGTGCCCGAAACCGTCGTAAAAATTATCGAACAGGAACGACCGGATGCACTGCTGCCGACCCTGGGGGGGCAGACCGGCCTCAACACCGCCGTGGAAGTGGCCAAAACAGGGGTTCTCGAAAAATACAATGTGGAAATGATCGGGGCGTCCCTGGGCTCCATCAACAAGGCCGAAGACCGCGACCGATTTCGCAAAGCCATGGAGCGCATCGGCCTGCGTATTCCCAGGAGCGGCATCGCGACAGACATGGACCAGGCACGGCAGATCGCCGTGGATATCGGTTTCCCCATTATCATTCGGCCCAGTTTTACCCTCGGCGGCACCGGCGGGGGGGTGGCCTACAATGCCGATGATCTGGAAACCATGGCGCGTGCCGGCATGGATGCAAGCCTGATCGGGCAGGTGATGCTGGAGGAATCCGTCCTGGGTTGGAAAGAATACGAACTCGAGGTCATGCGGGACAACAATGACAACGTGGTCATTATCTGTTCCATTGAAAACCTGGACCCCATGGGGATACATACCGGCGACAGCATCACCGTGGCCCCGGCCCAGACCTTGAGCGACAAGGAATACCAGGTGATGCGGGACGCTTCTATTGCCATCATGCGCGAGATCGGCGTCGACACAGGCGGTTCCAATGTTCAATTTGCCATCAACCCCGAGGACGGCGAGATGGTGGTGGTGGAAATGAACCCGCGGGTTTCCCGCAGCTCTGCACTGGCTTCCAAGGCCACCGGTTTTCCCATTGCCAAAATTGCGGCAAAACTGGCGGTAGGATACACGCTGGATGAGATCCCCAACGATATCACCGGGGAAACACTGGCCTCGTTCGAGCCGACCCTGGACTACTGTGTGGTGAAAATTCCCCGCTGGACTTTTGAAAAATTTCCGGAAACCGAAGATTTTCTGACCACGGCCATGAAGTCGGTCGGTGAGACCATGGCCATCGGCAGGACATTCAAAGAAGCGCTGCAAAAAGGATTGCGTTCTCTTGAGATCGGCCGACACGGCCTCGGTGCAGACGGGAAGGATTTTCTCGAGAATGACGGCCAAAAACCGACGATAACGGAAATCGAGCAGCAACTGGCCAGACCCAACTCAAAACGTATTTTTTATCTCAGGCTGGCCTTTCAGGCCGGTCTGACCGTCGAGAAGATTTACGATCTGACCAAGATCGATCCCTGGTTTATCTATCAGCTCAAACAGATCGTGGACATGGAAGACCGGCTGATTCGGGATGCCGAACTGATCCGGGGACTGGCCCGTGACCCCATGCCCGCCGACCCTGAAGCCGACCCGGGATATTCACTGCTGAAAAAGGCCAAGGCATGGGGGTTTTCCGATATGCAGCTGGCCCATCTTTGCGGGGTGGATGAGGATCGGATCGCATTCTGCCGCAAACAGATGGGTATAAGACCGGTGTACAAACTGGTTGATACCTGTGCCGCCGAGTTCAAAGCGGCCACACCCTATTACTATTCGACCTATGAAAGTGAATGCGAAGCCAGGGTGTCCGACAGAAAAAAAGTGATCATTTTGGGCGGCGGCCCGAACCGGATCGGACAAGGTATCGAATTTGACTACTGCTGTGTGCACGCTTCCTTCGCACTCCGTGAGGAAGGCGTGGAGAGCATCATGGTGAACAGCAATCCGGAAACCGTCAGTACGGATTACGATACATCGGACAAACTCTACTTTGAACTGTTGACAAAAGAGGATGTGCTCCACATCGCCGAGACTGAAAAACCCCTGGGGGTTATTGTTCAGTTCGGTGGCCAGACGCCCCTCAATCTTTCCGAATCGCTGCATGCAGCCGGGGTGCCCATCCTGGGAACCCAGCCGGAAAGTATCGACCGGGCGGAGGACCGTGAACTGTTCCAGGTCATGCTGAACAAACTCGGGCTGGTTCAACCGGCCAACGGCACGGCAATGTCCATCGAGGAGGCGACGTCCATTGCCGATTCCATCGGCTACCCGGTGGTTGTCAGGCCCTCTTACGTTCTCGGAGGACGGGCGATGCGGATCGTCTACAATAGACCGGAGCTGGAAAATTTTGCCCGGCTGGCCATCCTGGCATCCCCCGGTCACCCTGTTCTCATCGACAAGTTTTTAGAGGACGCCATCGAAATGGATGTGGATGCGATTTCGGACGGGAATACAGCCGTTATCGGCGGCATCATGGAGCATATCGAGGCCGCCGGCGTACATTCCGGAGATTCCGCCTGCGTGCTGCCGCCCTACACGCTGGAGCCGGCCATGCTGGAAGAGATTTCCGTTGCCACCAAGGCCATGGCCCATGAGCTAAATGTGGTCGGACTGATGAACGTCCAGTATGCCATCAAGGACAATCGTCTTTTCGTGATCGAGGTCAACCCGAGGGCCTCGCGAACCATACCATTTGTGAGCAAGGCAACCGGCATCCCCCTGGCGAAAATTGCGACCAAGGTCATGCTGGGTCAGACACTCGAAGCGTTGGGGATGGTCGCAGAGGTCATTCCGGAATACATTTCGATCAAGGAAGCGGTACTGCCTTTCGACAGGTTTCCGGGTGTGGACACGCTTTTGGGGCCTGAAATGAAATCCACCGGCGAAGTCATGGGCATTGACTACCATTTTGGCGGTGCCTACGCCAAGGCCCAGCTCGGTGCGGGCATGAAACTTCCCACCCGGGGGACGGTTTTTATCAGCGTGAAAGACTGTGACAAGGCGGCAGTGCTGTCGGTGGCATCCCAATTCAACAAAATCGGTTTCAGCATTATGTCAACCAGCGGGACTTCAGCCTTTTTGAGTGAAAACGGCATTCCCAACCAAAGCGTGACCAAGGTGTCCATGGGGCGCCCCAATGCTGTGGATGCCATCAAAAATGGAAAAATTCAGTTTATCATCAATACCGGGGCAGGGGATACCTCCAAGAGGGATGGATATACCATCAGGCGCTCCGCTTTGAAGTTCAACATTCCGTATGCCACAACCATTTCAGGTGCCAAGGCTATGTGCAAAGGGGTGACGGCACTGAGAGACAAAGAGCTGTCTGTAAAAACGATCCAGGCCTACCACCGTTAAGGCGTCGTATTTTAGAGAAGGTGTTTAAATGAATTTTGAAAATGACAAACCCCGTGAAGCATGCGGGATTTTTGCTATTTCCGATCATCCGGAAGCCGCTAAAATGACCTACTTCGGCCTGTATGCACTTCAGCACAGAGGGCAGGAGAGCTGCGGGATCGCTGTTGTAAAAGAGGACAGCATCGTTTCGCACAAGGGCATGGGGCTGGTTCCCGACGTATTCGACCCCTTGCACCTGGAGCTTTTAGATGGGCGATGCGCCATCGGCCATGTGCGCTATTCGACCACGGGCAGTTCGATCCTGACCAATGCCCAGCCGTTTGTCGTGCGCCACCGTAAGAAATCGTACGCCGTGGCCCACAACGGCAACATCGTCAACGCCTATGAGCTGAAAAGAGAATTGGAAGAAGCCGGGTCGATCTTCCAGACGACCATGGACAGTGAAATACTCCTGCATCTTTTTGTAAAAAATTTGCACCTGGGGTTTGAATCTTCCCTGATTGCAACCGTGTCGCGCATGAAAGGCGCATTTTCCTTTACCATGCTCACCGGAAAGGGCGAGATCATCGGCATCAAAGATCCCAACGGTTTTCGTCCCTTGTGCCTGGGCCGTCTGAACGGCAGTTATGTCCTTGCATCTGAAACCTGTGCCCTGGACCTGGTTCAGGCTGAATTCATCCGCGAGCTTGACCCCGGAGAGATTGTCATCATCAACGGCAACAAAATTAAAAGTCTGCATGTGAAGGTTCCGGCGGATCGTTCCTTCTGCATTTTCGAGTTTATCTATTTTGCGCGACCGGACAGCACCTTTTACGGGAAAAATGTTTATCAGATCAGAAAAGCGCAAGGCCGACGGCTGGCGGCGGAGTCTTACGTAAAAGCAGATCTGGTCATGCCCTTTCCGGATTCGGGCACCTATGCGGCCCTCGGATATGCCGAGGCTTCCGGTCTGCCGTTTGAAATGGGAATGATTCGAAACCACTACGTGGGCAGAACCTTTATACAACCGACCCAGAGCATGCGGGATTTTGGGGTGCGGATCAAACTGAATCCCGTAAAGGAGTTGCTCAAGGGAAAAGATATTGTTATCATTGAAGATTCCATTATTCGAGGAACGACGGTCAAAACCAGGGTCAAAGCACTTCGGGAGCTCGGGGTAAAGAAGGTGCACATGCGCGTCAGCGGTCCCCCGCACCGTCATCCCTGCCATTACGGCATCGACTTTTCTACGAGGGGTGAGCTGATTGCCGCCAATTACAGCCTCAAGGAATTGACCGATATTCTCGGCCTGGATTCCCTCAGATATCTCAGTCTTGACGGCCTGCTGGAATCCACCGGCGTTGAATCGCCGGAAAAATGTTTTTGCAAGGCATGCTTCGACGGATGCTATCCGGTAACATTCGACGACAACCTCACAAAGGATTGTCTCGAGTCAGCTTGAGTATTATTTTCTTGCCTTTTCTGGTTTAAAGCTTAGAATATCAATAAATTTTCATTTAGAAAAGCAACTTCCCATTTCTAATGAATAGCTTTTGGCTGCGGTGGAAGAAAAATGATAGAGTCAAAATATCTAAAGCAAAATATCGAGAATATACAAAAACTTCTGACCA
>JAFDAT010000260.1 GCA_019313725.1 Deltaproteobacteria bacterium | reverse complement strand
GAAGATTGATCAGCGGGGTCGATTGCAATTTCCGTGTTTAAAAAGCGGAAAATCCGGCGGTGGCGTAATTACGAATAATGCCGCTGATGGAATATTGAATCAAGACCCTTATGACATTAAGGTTGCAATCGCTTACATGAATAATTTCGCATTTTCCGCTCCTCAGCCGGAACGATGGGAAAAGGCATTATCCAAAATACCATTTTTGACACACATTACCACCAATGCGTCCGAGTTTTCCTGGTTTGCTGATATTCTTCTACCCGACAGTCACCACATGTTTGAAAAGTGGGGATATGTCAAATCCCATGCCAACGGCTATCGTCATGTGACATTGTTGCAGCCGATCGTGAAGCAAACGTATGATTACAAAACGGATGAAACAGAAATCCCCTGGTTGATTGCTGAAAAGCTGGCGAAACGGGGCTTTGACAATCTGCTTAGACATTTCAAAGAATACAAGGATCCCGAAACCGGCAAAGCACCGAAAAACGAAAAAGAATTTGCCCTGTATTCGGTGAAACATGCGACGCAAAAGCTTTGGGATCCGGCCAAATACAGGGGAGGAGATAAATTTAAGGGCTGGGAAGATTTTGTAAAGACCGGTGTTTGGAATTCAAATCCATACTCCATTCGGAAACGATGGAGCAACATGAAAACCAAGACCAAAAAATTTGAATTCTACAGTGAAACCCTTAAGGCCGCTCTTGGAAAACATGCTGAAAAACATGGTGTGACCATAGATGAAGTAATGAAAGCCACCAATTATCTGGCAAGAGGCGAGATAGCTTTTATGCCCCATTATGAAGAACCTTTTATACTGGGAGATGCAAAAGATTATCCCTTAGTGCATGTGGATCACAAGTCCAGGTTAAACCGGGAAGGGCGTTCGGCCAACTGTGCCTGGTATTATGATTTCAAAGATATAGACCCAGGTGATGAAGCCTGGGATGATGTCGCCAAGATCAATCCGGTTGATGGAAGACGCCTGGGTATTAAATCCGGGGATCCAATCAAATTGGTTTCTCCTACCGGCAGCCTGTCTTGTACCGCTAAACTCTGGGAAGGTGTGCGCCCAGGTACGGTTGCCAAATGTTACGGCCAAGGGCATTGGGCCTATGGACGGCTGGCTTCCAAGGATTTTGGCAAGGTACCCCGAGGCGGGAGCAGTAATGACATTATCCCCGCGCAGTACGAAGCGTTAAGTGGAAGCTCGGCCTATTATGGCGTAACACGGGTGAGGGTTGAAAAAATATAAGGAGGTAAAAAATGTCAAGATATGCAATGGTGATTGATCTTCAGCGCTGTGTCGGCTGTAGCTCTTGCAGCATTTCCTGTAGAAATGAAAATAATGTATCGGAAGGTATTTACTGGTCACATAAAATAACCGAGACGTCCGGAACTTTTCCGAATGTTCGATTTCATTATATCCCAACGCTTTGCAATCACTGTGAGGATGCTCCCTGTGTGAGGGGTTGTCCGACGCGTGCTATGCACAAACTCGACAACGGCATTACCATGCATGATCCCAAAAAGTGCATCGGTTGCAGGTATTGTATGATCAATTGCCCGTATGGCGTGATCTATTTCAACTGGAGCGATCCGCACGAATTCTGGAGGGATAAACGGACATTGATGAAAGGAGGCAGTTCATCTCCGGCGGAAGAAAATCGTAAAGTAGGTGGAAAGGTAATTCCATATTATAACCCGGAAAGGGCAGAAACGCTTAGCGGTATCCGTGCCAAAGGGATCGTGGAAAAATGCACTTTTTGTGATCATCGGGTTAAAAATGGAAAACTGCCGCGATGTGTTGAAGCCTGTCCGGCAGATGCAAGAATATTTGGAGATCTTGATGACCCCAAAAGTCAGGTAAACAAACTGATTGGAAAATTCAGGCCATTTCGACTGAAAGAATCGCTGGGAACCAAACCCGGTGTATTTTATATCAGAGATTTTAGTTCGGCCAGTTACCCACGAACGAAAGGAGGCATATAAATGAAATTACAAATATGGATCGGATTGCTTGGCCTCGGCATCTTGTTAGGTTTGATGACCGTATACAGGGTATACACCGTCGGGTTTGTGGTTTATGCAAAAACAGATGTGCTGGTATGGACCCTGCCTTTGGCTACATATATCTTTTTTTCTCTGACCAGCGCAGGACTGGCATTCGTTTCCTCGATCCCTATCATTTTCGGCGTTAAACGGTACGAGGCGATCGAAAAGCGAGCCATATTCCTGGAACTCGCGGTTCTCATCGGCTCCTTTGTGTGTCTCGTTCTCCACCTTGGATCACCGCTGCACGTAATCTATCTCTTGCTTTCACCAAACCCGGCCTCACCGTTGTGGTGGTTGGCCACACTCTATACCATCTATCTGGTTATAATTGTGAGTGCGTTCTGGCGGATACATACAGCTCGCAGCAGTAAAATTCTCGGTGTTCTTATCTTTCTGATCGCAATTGCCACTTCGACAACCCTTGGCTGGTTGATGGGGATGACCGATGCACGACCGACATTAAACGCGTCATTTTTTACCATGTATTTTCCGCTGACGGCTTTTATAAGCGGTCTGGCCGCAATGCTTCTCTTCAGTTTGGTAACCGCTTATTTCTCAAATCGGGAAATAACGCAAGAAAAGAACACCTTGTATAATGAACTTGCCAGAATACTGGGCATTGCAGCAGGCCTTGTTTTGATTCTTTTTCTGTGGAGATCGATCATTGGCGGAATCTCTTCAACTGCCGAAGGATACCTTGCGTTCAAAAATATTATCGGGTCTATACCTTACAATATCGAACTCTGGTTAGGTTTGTTCATTCCATCGCTTTTGATGCTGGTACCATCGATACGTGTAACCGTCTGGGGGAAAGTTACCGCCGGTGCTTTACTACTCATAGGTATGTTTGCCGGACGGCTCGAGTTCGTATTGAGTGGCGTGGTCAGGCCGTTAGGTCAGATGGCTGAAGGACGCCCGGAATTTATCAGTTATATGCCGACCATTTCGGAGATTCTGGTCGTTGCATTCAGCTTGTCGATAATGCTGCTTATTTACACGCTTGGAGAGCGGTTTCTTAAGCTGGAAGAACTGCCGGAATAAATACCAATTAAAGCAATTTGCGGCCTTGGTATTGTCTCTGTCAAGGCCTTTCCCCCGCGGGTGTTTTTTCCCGGAGGGAAAGGAGGGACAACCGTTCAATCGGACGAAAATAGAGTAAGAGGAGAACAACTGATGGATGTTGAAAAACTGCTCACGCAGGAATTCGCACGAAGAGATGCATATAAGGGACTATCGGATTGTTACAAGCTGCCCGAAGAAGAACTGATAAACACACTTGAAGGGCTGGAACGGGTTTTTGGAACACTTGGGTCTGAAGCACGTTCCCATATTGCTCTTGTACGCAATGAAATCAAGGGGCGTGAAGAAGTCGATGATTTGAAAATCGATTATGCCCGACTGTTTGTCGGACCATACAGCCTGTCGGCCCCGCCATACGGTTCGGTTTATCTGGATGGCAGCCGTCAAATCATGGGCAACTCGACCATGGATGTTCAAAGAAAATATAAAAAAGCGGGGTTCGATCTGGTCGACAATTTTAAGGACGCGCCCGACCATATCGCAGTGGAACTGGAATTCATGGACGTTCTGGTGTGTCAGGAAATTGAGGCGCTGGATGGCGACCGCTCCGACGTTCTTGAGCTAATCAAGAGGCAGCATGACTTTCTGCAAGTCCACATCGGTGCATGGGTGAGACCGTTTACCGATCTGGTTGCGGAAAATGCGTATACCGACTTTTACAGAAACCTTGCGAGGGCGACCCAATCGTTCATAAACGAGGAACGTGTTGAATTGATGTCCTTGACCACGGAACAGGTGTCGGAAGCTAACGCTTGATGTTTGCACTTTCATATCAGGGACCTGCTGAAATTATTTATAGGTACTTATCTTAATTTTAACACAACCAGAAAGATATAGAAAAAATGGAACCATTTGAAACCTTGCTCGAGCATTCCGCCCAGGCGCACGGGCATATGTGTCCAGGGCAGGTCGTGGGGGTACGGATAGCCATGCTCGGCTGCCGTCTGATAGGGCTGGATGACCCCACCCGGCGGGACCAGATCAAAAAACTGATTGTCTATATAGAAATGGACCGATGTACCGCAGACGCCGTTGCCCATGTCACCGGGGTCAAACTTGGGCGCCGGAGCCTGAAATTCATGGACTACGGCATTATGGCGGCGACCTTTGTCAATCTTGAAACAGGAAAGGCTATTCGCGTTTTATCTACAGAGGAAGCGCGTGATCTGGTCGATTTGTATGCGCCGGAGGTCGAGGACAAAGGCGTTCAACAGCTGGAAGCCTACAAGCGAATGCCGGACAGCGTGCTGTTCCGCGTGCAAAAGGTACTTGTGAATATTGCTGAAAACGATCTTCCAGGACCAACACGTTTTAAGAATCTGTGCGACCATTGCGGACAAGTCGTACGTGACGGCCGGGAAGTTAGGCATAATGGCCAAACCCTGTGCAAGCCTTGTACTGTTGAGAGTTATTTCAGCCAGGCCATGGAGATCACCTGGCCGAACATGAACTGGGTACCGGAAAAAGGGACAAGTGACCATCCCGAATCCGAAATCGAGGCTCTGGTGCATTCTATGCAAGTAACGGCTATTAATTGATAACCGGTTTCGGCAAATCGCTGAGTACCAAGGAGGATAATCGTGCTGAAGAAAATAAAGCTTGAAGACGCCGTGGGAACGAAACTGGCTCACGATATCACGGAAATTCGTCCAGGAGAATTCAAGGGGCCGGTATTTCGCAAAGGCCACACCGTCTGTGATGAAGATATCTGTCATTTACAGAAACTCGGGAAAAATCATCTCTACCTGATTGATCTTGAAAAAAATGAAATCCATGAAAACCAGGCAGCGGGTCTGCTGGCCAAAGGTCTTGCAGGCCCGGGGATTGCTTGGCAGGACAACCCCAAAGAAGGAAAGATATGTCTTTATGCAGAAACAAACGGCCTGCTGGTCGTGGACAAAGCCGCCCTGGCTGCATTCAATATGGTGGATGAAGTCATGTGTGCCTCTCTTCACAGTTATACCCTGGTTAAAAAAGGTCAGCAGGTGGCTGCCACAAGGGCTATACCTCTTGTTATGAAAAAAGCCCCTGTTGAAAGGGCTGCTGATATTGCCGGTCAGAATGGAGGAGCAGTCTCAGTCTATGAGCTTAAACAGGTAAAAACCGGAATTGTTATAACTGGAAATGAGGTTTTCAATGGCCTGATAGAAGACCGGTTTGCTCCTATACTTAAACAAAAAATGAATGATCTTGGATCATTGGTTGCAGGGATCGAGTTTGCCCCTGATGATGAGGCTTTGATTCAGGCAGCCATTCAAAAACATATTGATAATGGTTGCGACCTGCTGATTCTGAGCGGAGGCATGAGTGTAGATC
>JAFDAT010000259.1 GCA_019313725.1 Deltaproteobacteria bacterium | reverse complement strand
AGGGGTGCGCCATGAAGATATCGTGGCCGGATTGGTCTACTCCATCTGCATGAACTACTCGAATCGCGTGAAGGGGAACAGGCCGGTGGGCCAAAAAGTCTTCATGCAGGGAGGGGTCTGCTACAATCGGGCCGTTCCCCTGGCCATGGCATCCATCGTCGACAAACCCATTATCGTCCCACCCGAACCCGGGCTCATGGGAGCCTTCGGCGTCGCTCTCGAGGTCGGTAAAAGGCTGGAACTGGGGCTGATGCAGGCTAAACCCTTCGACCTTTCACACCTGGCCGACCGGGAAGTAAACTACGGCCGGCAGTTCATCTGCAAAGGCGGAAAGGAAAAGTGTGACAGAAAGTGTGAGATCGCCATGGTTGAGCTGGAAGGCAAACGCTACCCATTCGGGGGGGCCTGCAACCGCTACTACAACCTGCGTCACCACGTAAAATACAATGTCGGGGAGCTTGACCTGGTAAAGGTCCGGCAGGATCTGATCTTCAAAAAATACGGCATTCAACAGGATGAAACCAAGAACAGCGGTCGCCGGGGCAGAATCGGGTTTAACAGAAGCTTCATGGTCAACACATTTTACCCGCTCTACTCCCACTTTTTTTACGAGATCGGCTATGAGCCGGTTATCGCCGACAGCCCGTCACCGGCGGGCATCGAACAGCGCAATGCGTCCTTTTGCTATCCTGCAGAGCTCGCACATGGATTTTTTTACCGTCTGATCGAAGCGGAGACGCCGCCGGATTATATCTTTCTGCCCCATTTCAAATCGATCCCCCTGGAGAACGGCAGCAGCAGTTCCCAGGTGTGTCCGCTGGTCCAGAGCGAAACCTTCTATCTTCAGTCCACCTTTAGGGAAAGGCTGAAAACGCTCAAACAAAACGGAACAGAGCTCCTTACCCCCCTGTTGGATCTGAACGGCGGTTTGGAAAGGGCCAAAGCGCCCCTGCTTGAAACGGCCGGCCGGATGGGTGTTGGCGTGAAGGAAGCCGGCCGGGCCTTTGAAAAAGCCGTGGCACAGCAGGAACAGTGCATGGCCGAAATGAAAGCCATGGGTCAAAAGGCGCTTGCGGATCTCGAAGCAGCGCCGGACCAGACAGGCGTGGTTATATTCTCGAGGCCCTACAGTGGGTTGGTGGATGAGGCCCACATGGGCATTCCCGCAAAACTTGCCTCCCGCGGGGTAAAAGTCATCTCCCTCGATTTTCTACCGTTTGAAAAAGAGGCCTCAAAACGCCACATGTACTGGGGTCTGGGCCAGGTCATCATGAAAGCGGCGCGGCTGGTCAAACGCCATCCCCAGTTGTTCGGCACATTCATCACCAATTTTTCATGCGGCCCGGATTCCTTCATCATTGGCTATTTCAGGTCTATCATGGGCAGAAAACCGTCGCTGACACTCGAACTGGACAGCCACACGGCCGATGCAGGTATAGACACCCGCATCGAAGCTTTTCTCGACATCGTTTCGGCATATCGGCAGCCCTCTCTCGATGCCGGCGTCTCGATTGGCGGGCATGATTTCACACCCGCCACGACGACGCTTGAGAAGGGCGTTTCCACTATCGTTACATCCTCCGGCGAAAAAATCCCATTGACCGATCCACGGGTTACCCTGCTCGTCCCTTCCATGGGCAAACTGGGATCCGAAGCAATTGCAGCCGTGTTCAGGAGCGCCGGCGTCAACGCTAAATCGCTCCCGCCCTCCGACGAAACCGTTCTCAAAATAGGCAGGGGCCACACATCCTGCAAGGAGTGCCTGCCCCTCATCCTGACCACGGGCACGCTCCTTAACTATATCCGCAAGCATCGGAAACCCGACGAGGTGGTCATCTATTTAATGGCCACCGGAACAGGTCCGTGCAGGTTCGGCCAGTATTATATTTTCATGGAGGACCTGATCAAACGTCTCGAAATTCCCAATGTAGCCATATTCACCCTTACTTCTGAGAATTCATACCTGGGGCTGAGCAAAACCGTCGAACGAAAAACCTGGTGGTCGCTCATTATTT
This sequence comes from Deltaproteobacteria bacterium, assembly GCA_019313725.1. Classification (GTDB taxonomy): domain Bacteria; phylum Desulfobacterota; class Desulfobacteria; order Desulfobacterales; family B30-G6; genus JAJDNW01. Next base: position 3,444 of record JAFDAT010000259.1, on the reverse strand, counting down.
CCGACATCATGGAAGACATCCGCTCCATGCTGCTGGCCAACGCCGGCGATGTCGACAAAGCTATTGACCGATTCAACCGGGAGTGGGATCTCATCCTGCGGGTCGTGGAATCCGGTAATTTCAAGGACCTGGAAAATCTACTGAAGAAAACCGCCGCCAATCTCCGACAGATCGATCTGAAACAGCCGCCCCATACGGTCCCCACGGTCTCTCTGACGGGTGAAATATTTGTCCGCAGGGATGGTCTCTCACGCCAGAACCTGACGGAAAGGCTTGCTAAAAAGGGTTTTGCCACGGTCTGCACCCCTATAGTCGAATGGGTGTTCTATTCGGAATACCTGGTCGACAAGGACTTGATCGAGTACGACATGTCATTCATGGAGAAAGTCCATTTCAAGATCAGGAAAAAATTCATGGCTATCAGTGAGCGGCGCCTGCGGTCCATACTGTCCGCTTCAGAATTGGTCAACAGTCCGGCCATCGACATCCAAAGAATCGTGAAAAATGCCGGCCCCTATATATCCAGTAATCTGACGGGGGAAGCCGTCCTGACCATTGGCGGCTCACTGTCCGATATCGCCACACACGTGTGCGGGGTGATTGCCATCGGCCCGTTTGGCTGTATGCCCAATCGACTCTCCGAATCCATCATGCACGAAACCATGAGGCGGGGTGAAAAGTTGAAATCCGAACCCGGCAACCGGCAGCTGGAAAATACACTCGCCGATATAGAGGACCTGCCATTCCTGGCCATCGAAAGCGACGGCTCTCCCTTTCCCCAGCTCATCGATGCCAAATTTGAGGCCTTTTGCCTCAGGGCGCAGCGGCTGCACGACAAAATGCGCCAGGCCGGCATGCATCACGCAGCCCAAGATTGAAACATTCAAAAAACTGATTATTTTATAATCCCGGACGGTGAAACTGCGTTTCGATGAAGAAAATATTTCGATTCCCTTCCCCCAGCGCGATGTGCATCTCTACAATGAAAATAGCCCAGCCGCAGCCGAGTCCTGACCCCGATCTGAACGATTGGCGCGGTTGAAGGTCCGCCAAGTTCGCAAAGATTTTTACTTTATCAATTCAGGTTCAACCCGGACTGACGTCTAGCAGATGGTCCTCCAGCGCATCCGGGGCAAATTCGATATGTTCGAAAAGTCTCTCCTCGAGCCTGCGTGACTGCTTCCAGAGCCACTGGATACGTTCCTCCAGCCCGGGGCCTTTTCCATACCGCTCGACAATGTACGCCATGCGCCTTTCCAGGGAAACCACTTCATCGTGCAAAACCCGTTTGTCGGCATAATTGATGATCTGCGCCTCATCGGGTACAGGGCCGTTAAAGTAGGCCTCCAGACGCACATGCTGCCCCACGATATGCCCCACTTCGGGATAGCCGCACGCCACCAAAAACTGTTCTCCGGTCAGGGCGTGGTCTTCACCCGTGTCAAAACTTCTTGTCTTGGTGATGTCATGCAGCAGCGCGGCTGCCTGAACGAGGTTTCGGTTCAATCTATCCGATCGATTGTTCATATGCGCGACAAGGCACAGCGCCACACGGCAAACCTGTTCGGAATGAGCCGCGATGTGATCGAGCATTTTCATTTCTTTGATCAGCTGATAACAAATTTTTCTCGAAGGTATCATTTTAGGTTCTTCAATGTAGTTAGAGAAAAGGGTCCAAGGATCCAAGTGATTGTTTTCGTATGATTTCATCGGGATCCTGATTTCGATTGTTTAACCCACCGAAGCCACCATACCACGATTATACCCACATATCACGCCCAACCATACAGTCGCTCAAACCGGACGATTCAGATTTTAAAAGCGTCTGATTTTGACACGCCCGATGAATTCATGGTATAAATTCAATTTGTACGGTTGTGTCGCTTCCCATTAAACGGAGTTCCTAAACTCATATAAAGGAATACAACTCATGGACAAAGAAAAAAAGGCGATCTGGGGCTGGGCCATGTACGATTGGGCCAACTCCGCATTTGCATGCACGGTAATGGCTGGATTTTTCCCGGTATTCTTCAAGCAGTACTGGAGCCACGGCGCTGACATCAACATGAGCACCGCCCAGTTGGGCCTCGGAAACTCCCTGGCCAGTCTGCTGGTAGCCCTGATGGCACCAATCCTGGGGGCCATTGCCGATAAGGGCTCCTCCAGAAAAAAATTCCTGATTTTTTTCTGCTACCTGGGTGTGTTGATGACCGCCGGGCTGTTCGTTGTCCAGCAGGGGCAGTGGGCCCTGGCCATATTTGTCTATGCCATGGGTATCATAGGATTTTCCGGTTCCAACATATTTTACGATTCACTCCTGCCCGGTATTACCGATGAAAAGAACATCGATTTCGTATCGGGTCTGGGTTTTGCCATGGGCTATCTCGGAGGCGGGCTGTTGTTTCTGATCAATGTGCTTATGACCATTATGCCGCAAAAATTCGGTCTGCCGGATGCCGGAGCGGCCGTACGCTATTCTTTTATATCTGTTGCCCTCTGGTGGGGTGGGTTTGCACTGCTGACCATTTTCTGGGTGCCTGAAGAAAAAGAACCCGCATCATTGAAAGATGGATTCAGCCCTGTCATCGAAGGGTTCAAACAACTGGCCGACACTTTCAAAAAGATACGCCATTTGAAAACCATCATGCTGTTTCTCGTGGCCTACTGGTTTTATATCGACGGTGTGGATACCATCATCCGCATGGCTGTCGATTACGGAATGTCTCTCGGGTTCGCCACCAACGATCTCATCCTGGCCCTGCTCATCACCCAGTTCGTAGGATTTCCGTCGGCCCTCGTTTTCGGAAAACTCGGCCAGAAGTGGAGTGTGCGCAAATCCATTTATCTGGCCATTGCCATCTACATCGGCATCACCATCTGGGGCACCATGATGACCCAGAAGCATGAATTCTACATCCTGGCCATCGTTATCGGCCTGGTCCAGGGCGGCATCCAGGCCCTCAGCCGTTCGTACTATTCCAGACTGATTCCCAAGAACAAAGCCGCCGAATACTACGGTTTTTATAACATGCTGGGTAAATTTGCCGCCATTCTCGGCCCCCTGCTGATCGGAATTGTCGGCCTCGTTACCCGGCGCATCCTGATGCCCGAATCGCCCACCCCGGAGCAGATCGTTGCCGTGGGCAGGATGGCTTCGCGCTGGGGCATCGGATCCATTCTTATCCTGTTTTTTATCGGCGCGTTCCTGTTTTATTTTGTGGATGAGGAAAAAGGCAAGCAGGAAATCCAGTACCTATCCGACTAAAATTCATGTTTCATATTCCGTTTTGAGCGGGCGAGCATGAAAATTTATTTGTAGGAGTCATTATGAACGCGCTAAACACCAGGCGATACCCTTTCTACATCAGCATCGCCACACTGGTAGTGGCTATTATTATCGTGTTGACCGGTCTTTTTTTGTGGATCAGCCACCACGAAAGCTCG
>JAFDAT010000017.1 GCA_019313725.1 Deltaproteobacteria bacterium | reverse complement strand
GCAGGGTGACCGGTTCCGGGTATTTTTTAATGATCTTGATCTTCCCCTGGCTTAAGAGTTCATGGTAAAAATCAATGGCGTGCACGATGGGAATGGGCGGCATCTTCCAACCCAGCCAGCGGTTGCCCACGTCATAAACCGAGCGAAAGGCATGCCCGCATTCCCCCATGACAATTCGTTTTACCCTGAGCCGCTGGGCCGTCTCAAAATGAGCCCGCTTGAGCCGGCCCATTATCTCGTTGTCGCCGGTGAACATGGCCATGTCGCTGTTGTCCCATCCCGTGGTTGCCGGCATGGTCCAGTTCACCCCCGCCACGTCCATAATCACGGCCATCTGGTAGATCAACTGGGCCTGGAATTTGGGTTCCGGGGCAATCACGGAATACATGATGTCCGCACCTTCTTTTTCCAACGGTATCCGCAGGGTTGGAATCTCCGCCTGCGCTTCCTCTTCCTGCCACTGCAGCGTATCCGGCCACTCGTCTCCCTTGACCCACATCTGGTTCATGGTCACGGAATGGCTGTGGGCCGTGTCCTGGATATAGAGAGGCGTGACCCCCAGCTTATGAATAATTCTTCTCACCACCAGCATGAGGTAGGCAATGTCTATTCCGAAAGGGCAGTACTGTGCGCAGCGCTTGCACAAATTGCATTCCGTGTGGGCAATAACCGCCGCTTTTTTGATAAACTCCGGGCCGACCTTTCCTTTTTTCCTGAGCATCTTCCAGAGGGTCTGCTTGACTTTGCCCACGGGAGAATAGCGCGGATCATTTTCGTGGGAAAGATAATAGTGGCAGGCTTCTGAACACAAACCGCAGTGAATGCAGGTATCCACATAGGCCTTCAGGCGAGCTCCGGTTTCTCTGGTAATCACCGCGTTGATGGTGGATTCGATCCGTTCGGCGGTCAATCCGGATATGCCGGCCTCAATGCCTTGGTCCAGTGTTTTTACATCCTCTTTTCTTACGGTTTCGGACATTATTAATCTCCACCGATTGGTAACTCGCCTTTTTTAAACATCCAATTTCCAATTATCAAGTTTGCCGGCTGCACTTGGACATTGGTAATTCGTTATTCGATATTGGTAATTCGCCCTTGTATTTTTAAAAGACCCCGTCACCAATCCTTTACATTCCGGACACCACCGAATTCAGAGCCCATATAGGCCCTGGTGAACGGAGAAAGTATCATGTGGCTCAAGCGGGTAAACGGAATTGCGGCCAGCATGATTTCACCAGAAAGAATGTGGAGAATGAGTGAAACCTTATAGTCGAACCACTGGTGGTACGCAAAAAAACCGGTGAGAAAAGGCATGGCCACAATGGCCAGGATAACATAGTCCGAAGCCGAGGTAACAAACCTGACTTCAGGCTGTCGTATGCGTCTGACCAGGAAAAACAGACACGAAAAAATGACCGCCAGCGTCATGATATCGGCCAGGGCATCAGGAAATGACCACCAGCTGACATTCCAGGCCTCATCCCACAGAATGATATGCGACAGGAGAAAAAGAGGTGCCGCAATCAGGCAGAAATGAAAAACGAACGTGACGATGGTCAACACCGGATGCTTTTTCCAGATGGTGGTCGCAAAGGGCGTGATCCAGTGCAATATGGATCGAAAACTGTATTTCCAACTCATATAGGTAAATATGAACCTTTCCTTTTTAGCGACCAGATAAAACATCCGCCCCAATTTGAACAGACTCCCGCCCAAAAAGACCAGAAAAGCCAGCCAAGCCATCGGTCCGGTGACAAAGCTGTATACATCGTGCATGACTTCCCCCTTAAATAAACAAAGATAAAATTCTTGGGCATCATCCGTAACATTTGAACAGCTCGTATCAGGCGGTGAATTCGCTGACCGGTACTACCCGCCGATAATAGATCCCATCCTCGATACTCCTGAGAAGAAGGCGGCTCCCATCCGGACTGAACACAGGATCCCAGGCCGCCTCGCAGGTCCGGGGCCCCATCCTGTCGTTCACCACGAACGCGTACTTCCCGTCTTTTTCCACCTTAGCCGCCACCGTATCTCCGTCAGCACTGAATACAGGGCGCCAGGCCATGTCAAAGCGGTTGGCCCACACCTTCCCGTCCACGACCACTTTCCAAGAGGCCTTGTCCTTGGCAAGCGCTGCCAGCTTCCCACTATCCGGGCTGAAGATCATATCCGTCACCATGTCGCCGAACGTCGACGTCCAGGGGATACCGTCCACGGCAACGGTCCAGCAACCATACTTCGGCGCCACTATGGCCGCCAGATGCTTCCCGTCCGGGCTGAACCCAGGCTGCCACAATTGAACGAAACGCCGGTCCCACAGGATGTCACCGTTTTCGGCAAGGGTCCACTGCCCGTTAACACGCACGGGCGCTACTACCGCTTTCGTTCCCGGTCGAAATATGGGTTCCCATACACAGTCGAAGGTATTATTCCAGGCAATGCCATCCACGGCAATCGTATAGTCGTAGAGGTTCAGTCTCACCTCTGCGGCCAGGCTTTCCCCATCTGAACTGATGGCCATGCCCCAGACATTGACGAAGGTCGCTTCCCAGGCCTTGCCGTCGAGGGCAGCCGTAAAGGTTCCCTCCTGAAATTTGTGAATCTCCCCCGAGTCGGCATCCTTCACCTGAACTGCGGCAGCGGTCTTTGTGCCACAGGAGCTCAGAGCGAAATAGGTCATGTTGGCATAGGTTTCGTCCCACGGCACGCCGTTCAGCACCATGCAGTAGCGCATGTCCTGTTGAGCTGCCACGGCAAATGCACGGCCGTCAGCGCTGTAGAGTGGATTCCACACATACCCGAATTTATTGTCCCAGACACTGCCGTCAACCACGGCTGTCCACTCCCCCATTTCCGAGACAAGTGCTGTGAGCCGGCCATCCGGCAGGTATCTGAGGTGCCAGACTTTGTCGAAGGTAACATCCCAGCTATTACCATTCACACAGACGCTGAATTCCATTTCTCCGACATTGACGACAGCGGCAATTTTTTCGCCGTCCGGGCTGGCAAACGGTTCCTCTACCCATCCGAACGATTCTTTCCATTCTCTGATGGCGATCTTTTTTTCGGCAACTTCCCAGTCCCATTCATGCCTGCCAACCATAGGACCTCCTTGTCAACTGATGGTGCTTCCTGCAATGAATCAGAACTTTTTTTCTCGCTTGTACGTTGCTTGGAAATAGAGAATGATACGACAATTTGAACCCCTTGAATTTTTTTATCTTCGATATGAGTATATACTTAATATCGGCCAAATATGCAATAGGCGGAAACAATAAATCCTTGTCTATTTATGGATTACATGCTATCAAATCCCCTGCAGTTCGGGTCCCTGCAGTCCGGGTCCCAAGCGGGTTTGATTTTTTCGCATACCAATGAGGAGAATATAAATGTCTGAATACAATCGATATATTGCCTTGGCTGGCGTCATCGTTATCGGGTTCGTTGTCCAGGCGATGTTGCTCGCGCTTTATGCAGTACCCGCGCCCTATAAAACCGCGGTCGCTTTTACCAAAGCCTACTATAAGCTGGACACCTCCATGGAGGGTTATATGTGCGAAGACAGTCGCTTCGAGGATGATGTCAATGTCACCGCACAGTACCTTTACGAAAAAACCCGGTCGGCAGCATCCCGAGGATTTAAAAAATGCTATCTTAAAAGTCAGCTTTACGACATTGAAACCCACACCACCTATACCAGTGACACAGAAGCGACCGTGACCATTTCAGCCGTGCGTAGAACGGCCATCAATCCGCTCTTTGCCTTGGTCACCAAACTGTTCCGTATCGGCGGGACCTATCCCGTTGAAGGCACCATCGACGTTGTAAAAGAAAATGGCCGGTGGAAAGTGTGTGCCAACGCGTTTTCAACGGTTTAAGCCTATAATCGGCCCTCGCCAACGTTGAAATGCTCATCTCAGGGTTTGCGCAGGATTTTGGTTCCGTATTCACCGGGTTGGGTTTTTGCCATGCAGCCTATTTACGAGAGGATTCAGACGCGGGCCCGCCAGATCGCCGCAAATTTTCCGGTCCCTGATTTTTATATCGATCATGCCGAAGCCGGTGCCCTTTCGCGCAGACTCCTCAGTCACAACCCCGACATGCCCAGGTTGGAAAAAATTGTGGGTGACCACCTGAAGGACAACTTCGGGCATGGCTTCAAACATTCCCGGAAGGTTACCCTGGATGCCGGAACACTCATGATCATCGAAGGCAGGCGTGCGGGATATCCTGAAAAGAGCCTCTGCCGCAACGTCACCCTTGCTCAAATTGCGGGACTTCTCCATGATGTCAAACGCAAACAAAAAAACCATGCGGTCAAAGGCGCTGAATTCTCGCGTAGGCTGCTGCAAGATTTTACGCTATCCGCTCAAGAGGTGGATGACATTGCCAATGCTATCCGTAACCATGAAGCCTTCAAAAAGAAAATCCCCATCAAAAGCCCGGAGGGCGCTCTGATTGCGGGTTGCCTCTATGATGCCGACAAGTTCCGCTGGGGCCCGGATAACTTCACCGACACGGTCTGGGATATGGTATCCGTTTACAATCCCCCGCTATCCGAATTTATCAAACACTATCCCAAGGGCATGCAAGGCATTGAAAAAATCAAGACGACCTTCAGAACCGCCACCGGGAAAGTGTACGGTCCACAATTCATCGACCTGGGCATCGCCATCGGAAACAAGCTTTACCGCACTATTTTAAAGGAGCATGTAAATGGATAAACCCGTTGATCACTATTGGAAAATCAAGCTTGAAAATCTCAAGGAAAACCTGGACAAAAAGACCCCCTGTGTAAAAACAGCATCCTGCCACGAGTGCAAGAGCCCGGATCGTATCTGCAATACCTGGACCATTACCCAGAAATTGTTTCCCAAAGGCAGGATTAAAGTCATCCTCCTCAATCAGGATCCGGGGCTTTGAAATCGAAGCCTGTATTGGATACCATACCCATGAACCAGAGGATTCAAAAGCTATAAGTTATATAAACAAACTTGAACATCGAACATCGAACGTTCAACATCCAACGTCGAATGTGGAAGGCGCTTCGCTTTGTCTTATCTAATAAAAATACAGACAGCTTGAAGCCGTTTAAGATTTGTCGATTGGAATTTGGAATTTGTTTGGAATTTGGTGTTTGAGATTTGGTGCTTCACAAATCCGCTATCCACTATGCTCTAACAACACTACTGGGGGGTGTTAAAAGATGGCCAACAACATCAAAGATGGACCTGCGGGAGCAGCGCTTCTTTTCACAGTTCTCGTGGTGATACTGATTGCCGCCATGGTGCTGGCCTCGGCCGTCCAGACTGATTTCGGGCGAGTAGCGGTTTCCAACGTCCACTTCCTGAACGATAACGCCATTCCAATCCGCGCAAAACTCATGCGCCCCGAAACGGGCGATACCGGGACCCGGTTCCCCGGGATCGTCTACATTCACGGATATCAGAACAATCGGGAAACCGGGGACGGCTACTGCATCGAATTGGCCCGGCGGGGCTTTGCCGTTTTGAACATCGATGCCATCGGCCGGGGCAATTCCGGCATTCCCAACGATCCGGCCCAATCGGATTTTGACGACACCTACGGCGGGCTCTCCGCTCTCAACTATCTCAGATCACTGTCTTTTGTCGATCCGGATGCCGTCGGCATGATGGGCCACAGCCTCGGCGCTGAAATGGCCTATAAAATTGCCCTTCGCAGGCCGGAAGTCCACGGACTGGTTATTACCGGCTTCGCGTATACCTCCGAAGCCGATCACAGGCGTCCCGCCAACATGCTCATGATCATCGGAAAATACGACGAGTTCCGCCAGCGCATGACCGGAACACGGGATATCCACAAAGAATGGATGTCCACAGAACAAACCCGTAAGGTCATTCCCGTGTTGAACCCGCAGGTCGAAACCACCTACGGCGATTTTTCGAAAGGTACCGCAAGGCGCGTCTTTATCCCCAGCGTCACCCATGTCCAGGAATCGCACAACAGAGCCGCCATTGCGGAAGCGCTGGTCTGGATGCGGCAGGCACTGGACCCGCCCGCGGTTTACTGGTCCGACCCTAGCAGACAGATCTGGCCGCTCAAGGAATGGTCAACACTGGCAGCCATGCTGGCGGGTATTTTCGTTCTTTTACCCCTGGGATCCCTGTTGCTCAATCTCAAATGGTTTCGCTCCATTACGGGATCACCGTCAACGGCATATGCCTGCGGGGGTAGAGCCTTTCTGGCCCATGCAGCTGTAAACGGCCTGCTCATGTGGCTCTATCTGCCGCTGATATTCGTCCTGTTCGGCATCCACATCTACCTGGTGCCCATCGACAAGACCTTTCCCATGATGATGGTTAACGCTGTTGTCTGGTGGTTCCTGTGCATCAATATCATTGGGTTTTTTATTTTCCGCCGCTGGTTTAAACGCCAGCACCGGCACCACTCCCTGACCCTTGCTCACATGGGCATCTCCTATAAAAAAGACATTTTTTACCTTGACGGCAAAAAGCTTGGGAAAAGTGCCCTTGCAGCTATGATCCTTTTCCTCTTTGCCTATCTGGCCGAACACCTTCTCGAAAGCATATTTATCGTCGACTTTCGGTTCATCTTCCCGTTTGCCAGTGACCTGACCCCTTACCGCGCCAGGATGTGGCTTATCTACTTCCCGTTCCTGCTCATCGGATTCCTCCAGACCGGCGTATTTCTCCACGGGCAGATCCGCCGTCCGGAAAAAGCCACGCGCGTGCGCACCTTCTTCGCATGGTCCTTTTACAACCTTACGGCCATGGTCACCCCGCTGGCCCTGTTTTTGTGTATTCAATACGTTCCGCTGTTTACCACCGGTTTCATCCCCCTGGTCGGGCCGGGCGGGATGTTCGTGTCGTTCGTCATCAATCTGTTTCACATCATCGGAGTGCTCTGCATGGTAGTCCCGATTTCAACCTGGTTTTTTCAACTGACCGGGAAAATATACCTCGGGGCCGTCCTCAACGCAGCCTTGGTTGCCTGGATGTTCACCTCTTCCCAGGTCATCGCCCCTATACCCATATAAAGAATCCTGGATTCTGACGCCTGAATTCCTTTACGGACTGTTTCTAATGAACGGATTCCTGTTTGACTTCACTCAAACCATTAATTATACTCCGCCTATAAATTTTTATGCCCGGCGGGCACAACAGTGTGAAGGAGGTTAAAATGACAAAGAAACCCTGGCATGGTGAGAAATGGCCCAAAGGTACGCCGTTTGAAATTTCGGGGTACGACAAACCCGTATATACCCTTTTGGATGAATCGGCTAAAAATTATCCGGACAACGTGTATACGATTTTCAGCGACAGCACGCGCACCTATGCGCAGGTTAAGGACACGGCCGACCGTATCGCCAATTTTCTGATTTCCAAAGGTATTAAAAAGGGGGACCGGGTCGCTATTTTTCTCCCCAACCTGCCCCATTATCCGGCTATATTTTTTGGTATCCTGAAAGCCGGGGCTGTTTGTGTCACCTGCAATCCCATCTACACTGCCAACGAACTGAATTATCAATTGGGTGATGCGGGCGCTAAGGTCGTTTTCTGCATGGACCACCCTGAGTTCTACCCCACCACGGTGGAAGCAATCAAAGGGACGGATGTGGAGACAGTTGTCATCTGCAGCGTAAAATCATACCTGCCCTGGTTGAAGGGCTTTCTGGGAGGACTCCTGGGTAAAATTCCCAAGGCGGACAACCACCATCCCGGCCATCTGTTTTTCGATGAAGTGGTTGCCGCTGCCAAACCCGATGCGCCGTCCATCGATATCGATCCCCTGCAGGAGTTGGCTCTGATCATCTATACCGGTGGAACAACCGGAAGGCCTAAAGGGGCCGCCCTTACACACGCTAACTTTGTCTATAATGTAATGGCCCTGGATGAATTCGGCTGGCTCGCTCATGAACCCGGCAGCCCCCCTGAAAAGATGCGCCGGGGCGGTTTCCATACCTACCTCGGTGTATTGCCCTGGTACCACAGCTTCGGTTTGACCGTTGCCATGCTGTCCGCTTGTGGCACAGGCAGTAAGCTTATCTGCATTCCCGATCCCCGGGCCGGCGATCCGCCTTTTACGGAAGTACTCGAATTGGTACAGAAATATAAACCGACCCTCATGCCCGCTGTGCCCACTATTTTTGTGGCCTTTACCAACCACCCCAACCTGGGACAGTATGACCTGACATCGCTCATCGGCTGTTTTTCGGGCGGTGCTCCTTTGCCGCCGGAAGTCTGCAGGCAGTTTGAAGAAAAAACAGGATCGGTCATATTCGAGGGCTATGGCCTTAGCGAAACCGCGCCTGTTGCTTCGGCCAACCCGACAAACCGGGATCACCGCAAAATCGGTTCCATCGGCTTCCCCGTTCCCAGCACCGACATCAAAATCGTGGATCTCGACACCGGTTTGACTGAACTGGCCCAGGGTGAAGACGGCGAAATAGCAATCTGCGGTCCGCAGGTCATGCAGGGATACTGGAATAAGCCTGAGGAGAACGAGGCGGTCTTTCGGGAAATCGATGGCAACCGCTATTTTTTGACCGGCGACGTCGGTCATTTTGATGAAGAAAATTTCATCCTGATCACGGACCGCAAAAAAGACATGATCATCGTCGGCGGTTTTAACGTATACCCGCGAGAGGTGGAAGACGTCCTCTTCACCCACCCCAAAGTCGCTCTGGCCGCGGTGGTTGGCGTGCCCGATGACAAAAGCGGTGAGATCGTCAAGGCTTTTGTCCAGCTCAAACCGGATGAAACTGCGACTGAAGATGAAATTATGGCTTTCTGCAAGGAAAACATGGCCGGGTACAAGCGACCCAAGGTCGTCGAATTCCGGAAAGAAGTACCCGTGTCCAACGTTGGAAAAGTGCTGCGGCGTGTACTGCGGGATGAAGAAACCAGTAAATAATGAAAAACAAATCACAGAAAACCGGCAGAAATGCCCTCTGCCCCTGCGGCAGCGGCTTGAAATACAAACGCTGCTGCGGCAGCAGGGGGGCACCAGCCTCTAAGGATGCCGAATCCATCTACACCCGCAGGTACAATATCCGACTCAAAAAGGCGTCGGATGTGGAGGCCATCCGCAAAGCCGGCAGGCTCGTCATGGAAACACTGGACCTGGTTGAATCCAGGATCGAGCCCGGGTTGGTGACCGAAGAGATCAACACCCTGGTCCACAAATTCACCATCAAAAACAATGGCGTCCCGGCCCCGTTGAACTACCGCGGTTTTCCCAAAAGCGTCTGCGTTTCCGTCAACGAGGTCATCTGCCACGGCATTCCCGGGCCCTACGCCCTGAAAGATGGCGACATCGTCAATGTCGATGTGACCACCATCCTTGACGGGTACTATGCGGACGCCAATAAATCCTTTTGGGTGGGAACACCTTCGCTGGATGCGAAAAAAATTGTGGATGTCGCCCGCGAAAGCCTGAAACGGGGAATCGCTATTGTGAAACCCGGCAATACCGTCGGGGACATCGGCTGGGCCATACAAACCTGGGCTGAAGACAACGGGTGCTCTGTGGTCAGGGAGTTCGTGGGCCATGGCGTCGGGTTTGACTTCCACGAATCCCCCCAGATTCCCCACTTCGGGCGCCGGGGCCAGGGCATCGAACTCATCCCCGGAATGGTTTTCACCATCGAGCCCATGATCAACCTGGGTGACCACTCCCTGCGCATCCTAAAGGATAACTGGACAGCTGTCACCCGGGATCGTTCGCTCTCGGCCCAGTTCGAGCAGACCCTCGTGGTTACGGAAGATGGAAGTGAAATCCTTACGCCGTATGATTTATAAAAATATCGTTTTACGTGTTACGTTTTAAGTTTTAGGTGAACAACCCGAAAAGAAACAGCTATGTGTACGATTATTCTTTGTTTAAAATATTTTTTCTTTTCTTGGTAAATGACCACCAAGAAAGTGGTTTCCCGCCTTCCATAAAATGAACAGCCGACATAAATACATCTATCACGCAAGGATCGTGTCTTTTCCCTGTGTTCTCACAAAGCGCCTCGTATAACTTGAATGGACTTTTGCCGATCAGTTTTTGAGGACAATCAATTCCGATCAAGCGAAGATCTTTTCCGATTGCTTTCCCGATATTCGGAAGTTCTTCAAGCCGGGATACTGTTTCTCTATCTGGATTTTTCATATATTTTTTCCCTCGAATAATGCTGCAACATGTGTTCCTGTCACAGACCCCGACATCCCCAGCTCAATCCCATTAACATCTATGGTTCCAACTTTGGTGCCCGATTCTGAACAAAATCCAAAGAAAAGGGCGAATAACCAATATCCAATAACGAATGACCAATGTCCAAGTTAAGGCAAACAGCATAAAGCATTCGGAATTCGGCACACGGTTTGGCAGGGATAAATCCCTGCGCTACAAAGCCGTCGGCTTTATGCCATGTAGTCCAGGGCTTCAGCCCTGCCGGAACTTGATAATTGGGCGTTGGATATCGATTATTGGATATTTAGAAAAAGGCGGATTGCCAATCCTGCTTGCGGCTATTCGGCGTTCGATGTTCGATGTTCATCTTTTCCGGTTCATCCGGGTTTGATATTACCACTCATCCATGCCCTCACCAGAATAAGGATTACCACCCCAAGCGCCGCAGCCTGAACGCGGAAGTCGGGACGCTGTTTTAGGGCCGTGCCGTAGAGACCGCCCATGATCATGCCGACAAGAAACCCGAACAGGTGCGCCATGATATCCGCATGCATGGATGAACCCATGAACCCCAGGAGCGCCAATCCGGCACCCAGAGGCAGCAGTGCCTTAAAGCGCTGGCCGGGCTGCCGGACACGACGTAAAAACTGCCAGGCCGACAAAATACCCAATGCCCCGAATACGGCCGTGGAGGCACCGATGGAGCTGTGCCCGGCCTTGTAGGCAATGGCGTTCAGCAGGTTGCCGGCAATCCCGGATGAAAGGATCATCAGCCAACCCACGCCCCACCCCATTATGGAACACACCGCCGATCCCAGAACCGCAATGCCGATCATATTCCCGGCCAGGTGCATTGCATTGGCGTGCAGCAACAAAGCTGTTGCCGCCCTGTACCAGTCTCCATTCAGGATACGCCCGGCAGTTGCCGCGTAGGTATTTTTCAGCAGATACACATCCGCACGCGTGTAAATATATACATGGACCGCCAGCAGAAGCAGTGCCCCCCACACCCCGGCCAGACTCTTTTTGAAATCGTGAAACATGGTTTCGGGTTCAGGGTGTACGGCTGGATTCTCATGCTGATACTTCCGTATCAGGGTTTCGGCCTCGTCAGCCCGAGCGGGATCGACCCTCAATTCCCAGCCGGTTTCCATCCTTACGGCCTGATGAACAATGCCGCAGGAAAGCAGAACCAGCCCATAGGTTTCCACTTCTTCTTTCGAGAGCCCTTTGTAGATGGTTATACCAGTTGTCATAAATTTTCATGCCCTATCGCGCACAACGAAGCATGAAGCATAGGTTTATATTGAAATGTCATAGCTATCCTCTAAAAAATAGAGCATGAAAATTTATCAAATAAAGGAGGATCGCTATGACACAGAAAAACAGTAGCAAAATTATTTCCGTCGTGCACCCTATTTGTTACGGGTTAGATGTCCATAAGGATATGGTTTCTGCCTGCATAATCATTACAGAGCCTGATGGTGAAGAGACATTTGTCGTTCAAGAATTTTCAACCTTCACAGATAATCTTTTTAGGCTAAAGTCATGGCTGTTAAACCATGGTTGCACTATAGTCGCTATGGAAAGCACGGTCTCATTCGATATTCATTTTTTTACCATTAGAAACATGTATCAGCACGGATGGTGTTTAATATCCCATATTTTAGGGCAGGATCACTGTTCTCAAATGCGGCTGAGTGTTTCTAATGAATATGTTCGGTTTTAATTTGGCGCGATCAATTTGTTTTCATACAAATTACTTATCACCGCCCTGATCACATCATCGATAATTTTATCTTGTGAATCTTTTCCCCATGCTCTTGATTCTCCGGACCAGATGAGATTATCCGTTTCGACAGCATATAAATTCGTTTCCAATCTGAGAGTCGTACTTGTACTTGAATAACCCGTATCGTGTGCATATCTGTACCGGCTGTAATAAAAACCGTGAAAGCCTCTATGCCCCCTGGAGTAGACATCTTCTACATCTTTGTCAATCAAGTGCGTGATGATTACGGCATCGTTTTCGTGTTGATTGACAGCCTCCATTATGACCGCTCTTTCCATCTCCAGATCGGGAGGCATGGGAATAACTTCCTCACTCGAAATGGCCTCGATACCAAAAGATTTCAGCTGCGCAACAAATTTTTGTTCAAACAGTCGTCGATTATGCTCATTGCCCGTTATGGCAATGACCAGCATGTTAGACACCGGCTTCCCCGTGTAGACATGGTCAACCTGTTTTTCCGTGATTTCAGTTCCGGCACAGGAAACAATTATCCAGGCAAACAAAACTAAACAATTAAACCATTTCATTTTTTTACCCCCGTGTTCGCCATGATTATTTTTCAGCATGGCCTAGAATGGCAGGTTGTCACGCATGCCTTCGCCAGACAGAACCTAGAATCTCCGCCAGGCTGAAAGTTTAAGCAGAATATATCGGCCGCCTCAGGCCGATGCGGCGAAACAGCTTCTGCCAGGTTTCGGCCGAGGTCAGCGTTACCAGGTTGCCGGCAAGTACGATGACGATCCCCAGAACTGCATTCATACTCCAGTGATATTCTTCGAACAGGGTGGACAGCAGGAGGGCAATGATCGGCATGAGCAGAGTGACATAGGCGGCATACTCCGCACCGATTCTGCCGATCAGCAGCATGTAGCACCCAAAGGCAATAATAGAGCCGAACAGGGTCAGGTAGAGCATGGGGCCCAGATAACCGAACGACCAGTCCATCACCAGCGCCCCGCCGCTCGCAAAATGAATGAACAGGGTCAGCAACCCGCCATAGGCCATTCCGTACACGTTGGACTGGGTCACCGGTATGCCCACCTTTGCATTTCGAGAACCCACAACATTGCCGAGTGATGACAGGTATGCCCCCAGCAGGCCCATACCCAGGCCGATCATCCCCCGGGTGGCGGTCAGGCCTGCCAGGTCATGCCAGAAAATAATGCAGATGCCGGACAACCCCAGCATGCCACCCCAGAATGCGCGCCAGGCAACCGGCTGACGCATGAACAGCTTCAGGTTTAAAATATTTCCCATGAGCATGGTGGTGTACACAACGGCCACGAGGCCGCTGGTCAGGTAGGATGTAGCCAGATAGCTCATGCAGTAGCCCAGACCGAACAGGGTGAACCCCTGAACGGCCATGAAAAATTGATCCCGCATGCGGAATCGCAGCTTTTTTCCGGTAAAAAGACAAAAAAGCAGCAGCAGAAAAGAAGCCAGGCAAAAGCGGTACCCCACTGAAAGGATCGGCGGCACCTGGGTTAACTGCAGTTTGATTCCCAGCCAGGTCGATCCCCAGATCAGTGTGGCCGTTGTATACAACAAGAAGTTAATCAAGGCATCTCCCAACCCGGATAAATTAGAAAAAATAATGATCTCTTATCACGAAAACACGAAAGGATGAAAACACGAAAAAGTCCAGGAAATATTTATTGATTCTCCAATTCAGCCTGAAATGTTATCGTAGTTGTTAAAAATCTGCTCCGAATGAAACCTTGGGCGAAGGTCGGCCATCAAAACGTTAAGCTGACATTTGTTATCATAGCGGCGAAGCCGCGTACACGAATGAATCAGCCCCGGGTGTTTTTATATCCGGGGCTGATTCATTCGTCTTTGAGCTGGGCCAGCGTCTCCTCAGGCATTTTAAAGGAGTGTTCGGGCGCCGGGAAAGTCACATCCCGCACTTCTTTTTTATACGCGTTCAAAGCCTCAAGAATGATCGGCCGAATCTGAGTGTATTGCTTTACGAACTTGGGTATGAACTTATCGAACAGGCCCACCATGTCGTGGGTCACCAGGACCTGGCCGTCCACATCCGCACCGGCGCCGATTCCGATGACGGGGACCTTGACGGATTCCGCCACCAGTTTGCCCAATGGGGCGGGAACCGCTTCGAGAATCATGGAAAACACACCGGCTTCCTCCAGTGCCTTGGCATCCTCGATGATGCGCCTGGCAGCCACGGCATCCTTGCCCTGCATTTTAAAACCACCCAGGGCGCTCGCGGTCTGCGGTGTCAGGCCGATGTGTCCCTGCACCGGTATGCCTGCCTTGACAATCGCTTTCACGGTCGGCGCAAAATCCACTCCGCCTTCCAGTTTTACCACGTCACACCCACCTTCCTTCATCAGCCGGCCCGCATTGCGGACAGCCTCTTCAATAGAAATGTTATAGCTCATGAACGGCATGTCGCCCACGATGAGTGGTGCCTTGCAGCCGCGAACCACGGCTTTGATGTGATGAATCATATGCTCCATGGTAACTGCGACCGTGCCATCGAGTCCCATCACCACCATACCCAGGGAATCGCCCACCAGAACGATATCCACACCGGCCTCATCAGCCAGCAGGCCGAACGGGTAGTCATATGCGGTCATCATGACTATCTTCCGCTTTTCTTCCTTGGCTTTCCGGATATCCAGTACGCTTGTTTTATTATTTGCCATTTGGTGTTCTCCTTTTTCCTTTTGTGGGTTCACTGGTTCAGAGGGTCCAACTCACCCGGATAAACCTGCCAAAGGTGGACAGGCCGGAAATTCTAATATCGAATATCAAAATACTAAACAATTTCAAATGATCCAACACCGAATACCTAAAAGGCGAGACCGCTAAAAGCTACATGCTGATCACGCTGTTTTTCTGTTTTGACATTTGAAATTGGAATTTGTTTAGAATTTGGTGAATTAGAACTTAGAATTTTTTACCGTTAAAAACATAAACTTACAATAAATCGCCCAACTATTGGAAATGTGCCTGCAGCGTCTCCACCAGGGCCGTCAGCGTCCGATTCACCGGCGCCGGTATGCCCAGACGTTCGGCTTCTTTGACCACCACGCCGTTTATCGCCTCGATTTCCGTCAACCGTCTGTTATCCACATCCTGTCCCATGGAAGATCGGTTGCCCGCCGTCGCCCTGGCCACATCCAGGACATGCGCGACCACATCCTTGCGCACCGTTATGTTCTGTGCCTCAGCAATAGTGGCGGCCTCTTCCACAGCAGCCCCCGAAAGCGCAACGGTGGCCTCGAGGTCCAGTATCTGGCCGTTTTTTATCCCGGTTAATGCGGTAATCGCGTTGATGCCGACATTAATCAGCAGTTTGCCCCACACGATACTGCGTACGTCTTCTACCACTTCCGTTTCTATACCGGCTTTGGAAAAAAAATCCGCTACCGGCCCTGCCCTGCCGGTATCCCCGCTGTGCCACATGCCTATGGTGGTCAGGCCGATGCCGGCATGGCGTATTTTTCCGGGGCCAAGCATGGTTGCACCGTAAGATGTCGTGCCGGCAATGACCTTCCCGGCGTCAACGTCTTGGGCAATACGATCGGCATTGCCCATTCCATTCTGAAGCGTCAGAACCAGGCCTCTTTGACCTGCAAGTATTTTAGCGGTCCGGGCCGCATCGCCTGTGTGGGTCGACTTCACGAACACGATCACCAGATCACTGTGCTCTACTTCTGCTGGGTCCGTGGTGGCATGTAAACGGATGGTACGTGTATGCCCCTCTCGTTCAATCTGCAATCCTGATAGATTGACTGCATCTACGTGTGCTTTCCAGATGTCAACCAGCCAGACCTCAGCGCCTGATTCCGCCAGCAACCCTCCGAAAAGACTCCCCATGGCACCTGCACCGACAACGGCAACCTTCATTTATATGCCTCCTCATTAGAAACAGTTTCTTTAGAATTCACCTGGAGGAATGTCCAGGTAATGGCGCTACCGCTACGATATTGGTTAAAATTACAAGCCATTATCTATTCTTTGCCATGTTGTTTATGCAACTACGGGGTAAAGATAGTGGAGCGCTGCCAGGGCATAAGTGTCGGCGGTTTCCTTAAGCTGGTTCAGATCCACCCACTCGTCCACCTGATGCGGCACCTGGCGGTCTCCGGCCCCCATGGTTACGATGGGAATATCTTTCAATGCCCACAAAAAGGTGCCGTCGGTGGCGCCAGGGACGCCGGCATAGACCGGTTCTGCATTTAAAACCTTGCGCGTGGCCCACGATGCGGCTCCCACCACCGGATCGTCCTGGGCGGTTTTGGTACACGGCCGATCGGTGAGAAATTCAACGTCCACACGGATGTCGTGCTTTCTATGCAGATTCAGCTGACGATCGTAGGCTTCATAATCTTTGTTGACCTTGTCTTCCACCTCAGTCGTCAGGTCTGTCAGGTCTTTGCGTATGTGGTCATGATTTTGCCCCGGAATGGTGCGTACATCCACCAGAACCCTGGATTCACCGGGCATAACGTTGAGCTGGGCCGCTCCCCCGGATGGCGCCTGAATAACTGTCGGGGTAAAGCTCGGCCACCCCAGGTGCCGGTCCTTGCCCAATTGCCGGACGGCATCCTGCTCGAGGCGGTGCAGGCCAGTGATCAGTTCAGCCAGGGCCGGGGCCGTATTGAGACCCGACAAGGGCATGGCGCCATGACTCATCCTGCCGTATATCGAATAGCCGGCCCGCACCGCACCTTTTTGCGAAGTACAGATCAGCCCGTCCTGAGGCTCACAGATAATCGCGCCGGTTACATCGTCGGCATGTCCCCGTTCGATAAAGTCGTGCACACCCAGCATCAAGTCCTCTTCGTCACACAACACCCCGCCGACGATGCTGCCGGCCAGCGGTACACCCGACTGCTTGACAGCATCCATGGCCACCAGCATGGCGGCAAGGTTGCCCTTGGTGTCGTTCGTGCCCCGACCGTACATGCGGCCTTCTTTTATTTCTGCCCCAAAGGGGTTGTAATGCCATGCCTCAAGATCGCCGGGTGTGACCACATCCGTGTGGCCTTCGAACATGAGCTTCCGCCGGCCGGGGCCGGCATCCCAGGTGACGATTACGTTGGGCCTGCCCGCCGCCACCTGATCCATCTGAACACTGAACCCCCGCGCTTCTGCCCATCGGGCGACATGTTCCGCAGCCTCCTGTTCGCTGGTTCCGGCAGCCGGGTCCCACACCGAGTTGATCTTGACCAGTTCCGTTGTCAGCTTCAGCAATGCTGCATGATCGACCTTATCAAGCACCTTTTTTACCAATTCATCGGGAATCATCTCTTCCTCATATCTTCTGTATTCAAGTCGGCTTAAAGATAAATATTAATATGGCCGGCCTACAGATCCGCAAGGTCCCTGAAGGCGACCATACCGCCCAGACTTTCCGCAGACACGACAGCTTGGATGATGGCGCGCGCCAGGCAGTCTGCCGCAGCATGACCCAGCACATTGTGCGCTTCCGCGTGCTGACCGGCAAAGAAACCTTCTGTTTCAGGCAGCGCCTTTTTTCCCGTTCCCAGACAGAAAACAGTGTCACCGTCAAACATGGTGTGTATGGGCCGTATGGCCCTGGCCATGCCGTCATGGGCCATCTGGGCAATTTTATTGGCACCGTCTTTGTTCAGAACGGCATCCGTGGCAACGACAGCAATGGTCGTGTTACTCCCCGGGGCCGCCTCGGGCGGTGGCGGCAGCTTGACCCGCCGTTGCCCCTGGCCCCCGAACTCGCCGTCCCGTTCAAGCCCACGCTCCCACAGTTCACCGGTTTGGGGGTTTACCACCGATCCGAAAGGATTAACGGCAACCAGGGCCGCCACGGTAAGACCCGACTCCAGAACAGCGCTGGCGGTTCCCAGCCCCCCTTTTATACCGCCGGCAAGAGCACCCGTACCAGCCCCCACATTGCCGTTCACCGGGTGGCCGGATCCGGCGGCCAGACATGCCTTTCTTCCCCAGACAGCATCGATCGGCGGGACAAATTCCGCCCCACGACCCAGATCGAACAAGGCTGCAGCCGGAACAATCGGCACCACATGTGTATCATCCAACGCAAGGCCACAGCCTTTTTCTCCCAGCCAGCGCACCACG
>JAFDAT010000258.1 GCA_019313725.1 Deltaproteobacteria bacterium | reverse complement strand
GTCGGTGAAGCCAAAGAACTCGACGACATGGCTCTGGAAGAACTTTTCGAGGCGGCATACTCCTGTACCGGCTGCCGACGCTGCATGGTCTACTGCCCCTTCGGTATTGATACGCAAATGCTCATGTCCATCGCCAAGCTGTTGCTTATCGGTGCCAACAGCGAGCCGGAAATCCTGACCCTGCTGGCGGACACCTCCGTCGAAAAGGGAAAGTCTATAGATCTTTTCAAAGAGGGCTTTCTTCAGGGCATCAAAAACCTGGAAAAGGACGTGGTCGACAAATGGGCAACAGAGGCAGGCGAAAGCGCCATCCCGGTTGATGTAGAGGGGGCCGACCTGCTGTATGTGGCTCTGGCAGGGGCTCACTCCATTATTCCGGCGGCCGCTATATTTAATGCAGCTGGTGAAAACTGGACCTTGAGCTTCTTCGAAGCCGTAAATTTTGGCGCATTCGTGGGGGATCCCACCAAAACCAAACTGATTCTGGACCGCATCATCAACGAAGCCCTGCGCCTCAAGGTAAAAGAGGTCTGTATCTGCGAGTGCGGCACCGCCTATCGGGTGATGAAACAACTTTCCGGAACGCAACCCTTCAAGGTCTCCACCATTACCGAAGTGCATGCCCGCTATATCCGGGAAAACAGGATCAAGCTGGACAAATCACGATTTAACGTGGCCACCACATACCACGACCCGTGCCAGATCGCCCGGAACGCCGGCGTAATAGATGAACCCCGCTTCATCCTCAAAAATCTCACCGACGATTTCAGGGAAATGTCTCCGGAACCAAAATACAACTGGTGCTGCTGCGGCGGCGGTGGATTGGTGGCATTGGGCGATGAAACCCTTGACTTTCGCATGAAATCCTCGCGGGTCAAAGCCGACCAGGTCAAGGAAACCGGCGCCACTATTCTGGCCACTGCCTGTGAAAACTGCCATACCCAACTGGATAACCTCAATGATCACTACAAAATGGGGGTTGAGGTCAGATATCTTTCATCCATGATTGCCGATGCACTGGTACAGGGGTAACTTGTATGAAACCCCTTCCGAATGTTGGTGTTTCATAGAAATTTATAACTGTTTCAGCAGCAAACCTCCTTTTCTTGTTCCGCCTGGACACGCCGGTTGAAGACTACCCCGTACTATGTCATAATGATTTCATTTGACGAACCCCCACGCGTTCACTAAAAAACATTTAAATAATTCTTCAAAAAACAGATCAAAATAAAGTCTGAAATAAAAGGAGGATCACCCATGGATGTACAATCTTTTACCGCTAAAGATCTTTTCACATGTCTTGTGGAAAAAGAAGATTTTCTACTGCTCGATGTGCGCAACGACGAAGAGTTCGGACGCTTCAAGGTGGAAGGTCCTTACCCAATCGACATGGTCAATGTGCCTTATATGGAATTCATAGAACACGAAGAAGAGAGCGTGGCAAAAGTGCCTAAAGGAAAAAAAGTGAGGGTTGTCTGCGCCAAGGAGGGATCCTCAAAATTCGTGGCCGAAATTTTGATTAACCACGGGTTTGAGGACGTTTCGCACATGCTGGTGGGCATAAAGGCCTGGGGAAACCTGCTGGCACCCATCCGTATCGGCGGAGGCAGCGACTACGAACTTCACCAGTTCAGACGGCCCGGAAAAGCCTCCTGCAGCTACGGCCTTCTCTGTGGCCAGGAAATGATGGTATTCGATCCGGCCAAAAACATCGACACCTATGCAGCACTGGCCGAACAGAACGGTGCCACCATTACGAAGACATTTGAAACCCATCGCCAGGCGGATTACATATCCGGCAGCATGGCATTGAAAGAAAAACTCGGTGCTGAAATTGTCGCCCCTAATGTAGACTTTCAGGTGGCCACGTTTGATTTTACCCCGGCCGGAGATGAAACCGTGTACCGGTTCAGCCGTGGCGGGCCGGAAATCAAAGCCATTCACACACCCGGGCATACACCCGGCAGCACCAGCTACCTGATCGATAACCGCTTTATCGTCGCCGGCGACACTGTTTTAATTCACTCTATAGGCCGCCCCGACCTGGGGGGCATGGCCAAAGAGTGGTCAAAGCTGCTCTTCGACACCATGACACATAAAATCTTGAAGTGGGACCCCTCGATCCTGGCCCTTCCCGGCCACTATACGGACTGGAAAGAGGCCAACAACGCGTTCATTTTCATGGAATCTCTCAAAAAAATCAAGGAAATCAATGCCGACATCTACGCCATCGAAGATGAAGATACCTTCTACACGTTTATCGAGGCCAATATGCGTCAACAGCCGGAAGAGTATGCCAAAATTCGTGAGATCAATGCCGGCCTGGTCACAGTTGACGAGGAAAATGCCGATATCATGGACCTCGGCAAAAACGAATGCGCGGCCAGCCAGATGGCAAAATAAATTTTCATGCGCAACTGAATACGGCCGAAAAAGAAATAACGCCCAATGTGGGATATTCGGTCGATTCTTCAAAAATTCTCCTTGAAAATTTATTTTTATCTACACAACGAAGCAGCCAGAAAAGACGGGGTATAGCCCCATCTTTTCTTGCTGCTTTGTTGTTGACAAACGATTTTTTCCCCTATATTTGTTACATTTTATATCAGATCCGAACTTATATCTGCGATGCAGATAAATTTAATAAAACGTAGAAAAGGAGAAAAAAACAAATGTCAAATTTAATTCCACCTCATGGCGGAAAGGGTTTAACCTGCTGCCTGCTCGAAGGCGCAGAACTTGAAGCAGAAAAGAAAAAGGCCGAAGGCCTTAAAAAAATTGAGATTTCCGCCCGTGTAAAAGGCGATCTCATCATGATGGGTATCGGCGGGTTCAGCCCGTTGACCGGATTCATGACCAAAGCTGACTGGAAAGGAATTTGTGACAATTACCTGATGGCCGACGGTACGTTCTGGCCCATCCCGGTAACGCTGGATGCCGGCAAGGAAGACGCGGATGCCATCAATGCCGGCGATGAAATCGCGCTGTACGATGCCGAGGGCGACGAGATCATAGCCACCATGCAGGTCACCGAAAAATTCGAGATGACCGAAGCCGACAAAATTTTCGAGTGTGAAAAATGTTATATGGGTGAAGGCACCCCGACGGCAGAGGAATTCTGGAAAATCGCCAAAGACGATCATCCCGGCGTTCAGATGGTCATGGACCAGAAAAGCTTCAACCTTGCAGGCCCGGTAAAAGTGCTGAGCGAGGCCGAATACCCCACCAAGTACGCCGGAGTCTACGCCCGTCCTGCAGAGTCACGAAAAATGTTTGAAGACAGGGGCTGGAGCGATGTTGCCGCACTGCAGTTGAGAAACCCCATGCACCGTTCCCACGAATATCTGTGCAAAATTGCCATAGAGGTATGTGACGGCGTCTATATTCATTCTCTGGTGGGCAACCTGAAACCGGGCGACATTCCTGCGGATGTACGTGTAAAATGCATTGACGCACTGGTCAAAAATTACTTTGTGGAAAAGAACGTCATCCAGGGCGGATACCCGCTGGATATGCGTTATGCCGGCCCGCGCGAAGGCCTGCTCCACGCTACCTTCCGCCAGAACTACGGATGCTCCAAGATGATCATCGGCCGCGACCACGCCGGCGTCGGCGACTTCTACGGCATGTTCGAAGCCCAGACCATCTTCGATCAAATCCCGAAACCCGAGGGCGAGGGCAAAGCCCTGCTCTGCCAGCCGCTAAAAATCGACTGGACCTTCTACTGCTACAAGTGCGACGGCATGGCTTCCATGAGAACCTGCCCGCACGGCAAGGAAGACCGCGTTCTTCTCTCCGGCACCATGCTGAGAAAGATGCTCTCCGAAGGTGGAGATCTACCGGATCACTTCGGTCGTGACGAAGTCGTCGCCATTCTGCGCGAATACTATGAATGCCTGACCTAAAAGGTCGAAATCAAGACCCACAAGGCCGCTTTGGGCGACTAAGAATAATTTTGCCTGGGGCAAAATTATTAAATGCGGTTTCGCCGCTATATAAAAATAAAAAAGGGAGAGACGAAAGTCTCTCCCTTTTTTATTTTACTTCTTTGGTAATACCCCTAATCTTTGTATTTTCCATGAACTTGATGAATTTCGGATTGGATAGAAGCGCGTTTACATCGCCGGCATTGACGGCATTCATGATCTCCGGGTCCTTAAGAATGGTCTGAATTTCAGGGTCGTTCTGCAGACTCATGATCATGGTCATGATCTGCTCATTGGCCATGATGGACTGCTGCATGGCCTGAATATCAGCGGCGTTTATTGGATCTTCGCCGGCTGTGGTGGTTGAAGGCGTCTGGCTTGGTGTGGTTTTTGAGCGAATGCTGACCACTTTAGATCCATCGATCTTCAGGGTTCCCATGCTGCCCGATTGAATGGTCCAGACATTACCGTCAAACGAAACAACCTCGCCGGAGATGACGCTACCGTCGCTCAGCTCAATGGTGCTGATCTCTCCAGCATGGGCATGGGCAATGAACAGACCCGGGCAAAGGATTGCCATCAACAGCAAACTCTTGATCACGAAGTTAGACATTTTTGCAGTCATAGAAAAATGTGGGTATCAATCAATATTTTCAAGATGAATCACCATAAAACATACTGATTATCTCTTCATCCTCATCCAAAAAGTCATCGGGGATATTGATCTGGCCCGCAAGTAGACCCAGCTTGCGCTTCTCTTTGGGTTTATGCGCCACCAATTCGACAAGGGGCAGGTTGTTTTTGGCAATGATCACCTCTTCGCCATGGTATGCCATCTCAATAAGCTTGGAAAGATTTGTTTTCGCTTCAGATACATTGACTATCATTGCATCCTCCTTCTTCCTAAACACCGGAAAACAACAACCCAACTATACCCATTCAGACCAGGTTGATCAAGTTGTTTTGTGGCATCATGTTCCATTTCCTGGCCGATGCCAACCCATTGTAAACCAAATCATAGTCGCAGGCAACCATCGGCCCCTTGCATACCGCTTAGGAATTCATGCTCCCCTATTCATCATAGTAACCTGGCATTGGCGATTTCTTTATCCAAGACCACAACGATGCTGGGCAGCTTGTCATAGGATTCCGGCTTGAATGCCTGCATCAGGTCTTCGAGATCGTCTGCCGTAAAACCCTCTTGCTGGGCATAATAATCGATGACCGTTTTGAAATTCTCTGGATAGCGTTTTGCCGCTCGGCGAAAGGGTACATCCGAAATGGTGTCGGATTCAAGATAGCTCATGACCACATCTTCAGCATATACCATTCCCAGGTGCATTTCCGGATTATCAAACACTTCCACAAACAATCGATATTCCTCAAGGAAAGTCAATGACTCCACAGGATCGCAGAGCATGGCTGCATCTTTGCTGCGCAGGAGTTTTCGTGGCAGCTCTAGTTTTAAGGGCTTGAAGTGTCTGCCGGTCCGCTTTTCGAATTCTTCGGCCTTGGTCAATCCGGTTTCCGGATCCTGCATTTTAAAAATTTGATAGTCAAAAAA
>JAFDAT010000257.1 GCA_019313725.1 Deltaproteobacteria bacterium | reverse complement strand
GAAATAGCCCGGTGAATGGGCGCGCACCCTGTGTCCCCAGAACAGGGGCGATCCGCAAAATGTGCAGTTTCCGGGGCACCCCCGCGTGAAGGCCACGTGACTGTACGTAAAATGCCGGGCCGGCATGGGCAGCAGATCGAGGTCCTGAATGGGTGGTGCTGGTTCAGTGTGCTCCAGCCCGGAGGCCTGTCTGAAGGCAAGGCCTTTTATGCTCCGGAGTCGTTCATGGCCGCCTTTTTGGATGGCTTTGACCAGGTGAAGAAAGGAATACTCCCCTTCACCCAGGACGGTAAAATCAATTTCTTCGAAATGGGTCATCAGGTGGCGCCATAAAAATGTAGCGCCGATGCCGCCAAACACAATTTTTACGTCCGGGTTAAGCGTTTTGGCTTTGCGGGCTATCTCGATACCACCCCAGCGGTTGGCGTGAAGGATTGAAAATCCGATGATGTCCGGATCTGTCCGTTCCAGGGTTTCCGTGATCAGGTGCGGCGTATTGTGGATGTCGTGCCAGTTCAGGACTTCAACCGAATACCCGTTATCTTTTAGGACGGCACCCACGTAATAGATTCCCATGGGCGGCACGCTGATTTCGTCCGCATGGATGCGTTCTTCCAAAAAGTAGGGGTATATCAACAGGATGCGCATACAATTATCCACAGGCCTCATATCGGGACGTTCAATGCCAGACACCGTCATCACGCAATGCAGGTATAACCAAAATTGCCGTTCAGCGCAAATGAAAGAAACGCTCTGTTCGGCATTGCGGGTTTAATCCCCATGATGAAACCGAGAAGTCAACCAGGCAAGACCGTAGACCGCGAGCGCTGTCCACAGGATTAATTTCAGACCGGAGGATATGGCGATCTGAACGGCAGCCACGGATGACACGATCGACGCGCAGCCGTTGAGAGCCCAGGCATAAGCCCTCTGCCGGGGCTGGTGCAGCAGGAAACGCATTCCCATTGGAAAAGGCATGCCCAGTAACAGGCCTGCCGGCATAAGCAGGGCGATGGCCATGCATTGGCTGTAGGGTGCCGGCAGCAGGATGATACGGTGAAGTGTCTGATTGGCCGAGATGCACATCGTGAAAAGCACGGTGATCAGCAGGAGCACCACTGTCCTGATCCGCTCCGGCCGGAGATGTGATGACAGCAGTCCCCCTGCACCGGAAGACACCAGCAGCGACGACAGAACCACCGCGAAACTGACCACCGGATCACCGAAGACCAGCGTATAGTGATGAATGAAAAACAGCTCCACGAGGATAAAGCCCGCACCTATGGCCAGGAAATAGACGGTATGGTTCACGGAGATGCTTTCGGTTATGGGTCCCGCCGCAACCCGGGGAATACAGAGCAGGCTGAATGCGGTCAGCAGCGCTACCACAAGGACGACCAGAACGACCACCTCACCTGAGAGCAGCAGTCTGTAAAGCTGGCTGCCCATTATCTTGTGGGCTTTAACCGCTTTTCGCCACTTGAAAAACTTATCAGGAAAGGGGCGGTCATCGGTTTGAGGGGCGATGTCGAGGGGATATCGATCAAAAAAGCGTTTTTGCGTGCCGGATCCGTAGGCCTTGAACAGGTTTCTGATTTGCAGGTAGTGAAATGGTTTTTCAAATGCATTGAAGCGGTTCAGTGAAGGGCTGTCTGCTACCTGCGGCCAGACCAGGTCGAAATTTTGTTTTTCAGCATACATGGACAAAGCCTCCAGGTTCCGAAAAGGCCGCAGGGAAATGATCATGGTAAACGTGTTCCAGTTCCTGATAATGGCGATGCAGTGTTCCGGGGGGACGGCATTAAGGGATCTGAGCGCTTCAATGGCGGCTGCACACAACCTGAGGGTGTTGGCAGGCGGCAGCAGAAGTCTTCGGGATACGATGATCACGCCGCCCTCCGTCAGTCGACTGAGATAAAGCTTGAGGGCATCAATCGTAAAAAGATAGTCCTGGGTGAGGGCCGAAGCTCCGGGGAGGGAGGCGCCCCAGCTTTCCACATGGATTACATCGAATCGGTCGGGACTGCTTCCAATGAACGAACGCGGGTTCTCGGAGGCTACCGGAATCCGGTAGTGGTTTTTTAAAAGGTCGGAAAATTTCGGATTTTTTTCAAGAACATGCAAATTTTCGGCATTCGCGGCAAGCGCACAGATAATGGCAGAACCACCGCTGTCCTGGACAATCAGGACATTCCGCAGCCTTTCCGTCAGAAGATATCCAGCGTAGGCGAGTGTGTGCCGCTGATAAACAAAATCGCTACGGGCGGATGACACCTGGAGAACCAAGCGGTTATCACCGTCATTGAACGCTGCTTTCTGTCTCGGTAGGCTGCCCTGAAATTTCAAGCTGAGACCCGGAGCAAAACGCACGTACGGACTGTCAACAGTTTCTACACGACCCCGCAGGCCTGTCTGTTCCTGTGCGGCGGTTACATCTGGAAAAAGGAGCAGTTGGCTAAGCGACTTATAGGGCGACGGATTTATCCGGAACAGTTCGGGCGTCGTTGACAGCATCACCAAGACCATGACGGCTGCCAGGATTCCAGCGATGGTGTATCCGGCTTCCCGGGACCATTTTTTAGGGCCCCTATACAGTTGGATTGTCGCCAGAAGCGGAAGGATGGCGGTAAAAGCTATCAGGTTGCCTGCATTCATTTTAGGCAGCAGGGTGAGCGGGATGAGTGCTCCGATGCCCGAACCGGCCATATTGAGAAAATAAATGATCCCGGATTTTTTGGGCATCAACATGTAAGCGGACGACAGAACCATGCCTGTAAAAAAGAACGGAATGGCGATCAGCAGGCAGGCCATCAGCAGAAACAGGATTTGGCGGGGGGCCACCGGCAGCATCAGGTAATCCAGTGGCAGACGGTTAAGAATCAGGAAAGACGCCAGAGCGGTTACCGAATATAGCAGCACGTATAAACGGATGTGGGGGTTGCCCCTGCCGGTGCAAATCAGCCTGCCGCCGTTGACGCGCATGCTCAGAAGCGTACCGCTGGCGGCAAATCCGAAAAGTGCCATGCTGATAACCATAAATGCAAGATGGTTCCACTGGCTTATGGAAAAAATGCGGACGAGCAGAATCTCGAAAATGATGGAGGAGGACGAAAGCAGGAATACGGCAGGGTAAATGGTCATAATTTCAACTGTGATCAGGGTCGTTCAAGGTTAGGGGTACTCAACTCGGGGAGTGTACAGAACCGAATCTCCCAAACTGGAGCATTTATTTTTCCAGGGCATGTCCGGTCATCGGAACAAAGAGAACCCCGGTAATCTGTTTAACGAAGACATCATTCATTTTTTTGTGGACCAGAACCAGGTTTTGATAACTGAACGGGTTTCCGAGGGGAAGAATCAGCCGGCCTCCCGGCTTGAGTTGACGCAAAAGCGGTGGCGGGATGTGATCCACTGCCGCCGTGATCATGATGCAGTCAAAGGGAGCTGCCGGCGCGTGCCCGAAATATCCATCGTCAAACAGGGCGGTGATGGATGTGTAGCCCAGTCTGTCAAGCAGATTTGAGGCTCTGCGATGCAGTATTTCTTTTATTTCTATCGTTGTTACCTGTTTTACGATTTCGGCAAGCACGGCTGCCTGGTAACCGGACCCGGTTCCCACTTCGAGAACATGTTCCTGCCCCTGGAGGGCGAGGCTCTCGGTCATAAGCGCTACGATGTACGGTTGTGAAATGGTCTGTCCCTCACCGATGGGGAGCGGATGGTCGCGGTATGCCTGGGGCTGCATATGGGCGGGTACAAACGCATGCCTGGGAACCTTGGCCATGGCGTTCAGAACCGGGACTGCTGATATGCCCCGGGAACGGAGTTGCTGTGAAACCATCTCTTCGCGGGCTTTGCGGTGGGCGGGTGTGTCCGCAATTTCCGCTGCCGGTAAAAGCGATGGACATACGATCAAAAGCACGAGAAGAAAGTAAAGGCATGGCTTCATGGCTTCTCCTCCGCCGGACATGTGAACCCTATGGTTGCAACGATAGGGTGAACACTCGGGAGACTTTCCGGTGGTTAAATAAAGCCCCACTTCTTTTTGACCATCAGGTGAAAAATTCTGATAACGACAGGAAATGTGGGCGTCTCGCCCGATGCATCGATCGGAACCCCTTCTGCGCCTTCAACGATCGATACGATATCGCTGTAGGGGTAGCTGTGCACCAGTTCGTTCTCCGGAACCAGTATACTGAAATGGTCCTCGTTTACCTTGGCGAGTCTGGCGCTCCTGATTTCCGCCGGGTCATCAAAATTGATGCCGATGGCTTCACCTTCATACTTTTTCAGCAATTCTTTCATTGTCGGTTTGGGTACCACTGATTTCAATATGGTTTCGGTTCTTTTCCGGGTATCTTCCCGTTCTTTCCGTAAAGTTTCGGCCTTTTCCTGTTCTTTTTTTTCGGCCTGCATGCGTGCATCAGCTTCTTGGCGGTCCTGTTTTTTCCTTTGGGTTTCAGCGGCTTCAAGGGCCTCTTTTTCCTTTTTCAGCGATAGGGTTTCATTCTCGAGAGCGGTGATCCTGGCCTGGGCCTCCTGTGCCTTTTGCAGAACATCCTGTCTTTCCTGCTCCTGCTCCGCTTTTCTGACGATTTTCGCTTTTTCGTGTTCCTGTTTTTCCTTTTTCAGGGCATCTGCCTGCGTTCGAAGTGATTCAGCTTCTTTTTCCAGTTGAGCAAGGCGTTCTTTTTCAGCTTTATCCGGGCCGGTGGTATCATCTTGTTCAATCGGTTCCTCGGCCGGGGCGGCGGTTGTATTTTTTTCATCCTGGGCATTTTTCAGGGCAGCGGCCCTGGCGTTCTCCTCCTGCTGTTTTTTCAGGAGTTCCTCTTTTTCCAATTTCAGGCGGGCTTTTTCTTCTTTCCGGGCTGCTTCCTTCCGGCGCTCGGTTTCGGCTGCTTTCTTCTCAGCTTTTGCTTTCTGCTCCGGATCGTCTTTTGGGGTTTCTTCCAAGGCCGGGATTTCTATATCGTCCTGCGATTCTTTCAGCATTCGTTCCTGAACCTTGAAATATTTGGAAAAAATAATACCGCACTTGATGCATTCTGCAGCTGCACCCGTCACCGCATGGCCGCATTTAGGGCAGTTTTGTACCTTTTCCGGTTCAGGGCTTTCCGGGGCTTTCGGTTGGGATTGAGGTTTGTTTTTTTTGTTGCCACCCAATACCAACGATAAGGTTACGCCACAGTTATTACACTCTTCGGACGATGAATCATTATCATGCCCGCACTTCGGGCATTTGATTATATTATCATCCATCACACCTCCTCCTTTGAAGCGTCTTCCAGGTTTGATATCCGAGCCGGTCTATTGCGTTACGACACTGGTTCCCGATCTCCTGAACCACACTTTACTTATCACTTACCGCTCTTCAGGTCAAGTTGCCGGCCTATTCGAACTGATGAACGCGGGCGGACTTATCGGGAGAAGCCTTTTGTTGACACCCAATTGAGGCTCTGATACTTTTCACCGATAAATTGGCGACATGCAAGGGTAG
>JAFDAT010000256.1 GCA_019313725.1 Deltaproteobacteria bacterium | reverse complement strand
GGAGTTCGGGCTGACCATCGCCCAGAAAGCGACTGAATATGGTGTGGATGGCTACTCGGCCCCCCAGGTAATGGCCTTTGCCCTGGAGCTTTATGAGGACGGCATTCTGACGGATAAAGACCTGGAGGGGATGCCGCCCGAGTCGGAGGAGAGATTTTTCTGGTTGCTGGACAAAATCGTGCGGCGGGAAGGGATCGGCGATGTCCTGGCCAACGGTACACACTGGGCGGCCAAGGAGATCGGCAACGGTGCCGAGGCCTACGCGCACAACAATATTAAGAAGCTCGAACAGCTGCCCCTTAAGCTCGGCATGCTGAATCCCATCTACTTTCTCATGTATTGCACCGGTGAGAAGATCAACATCACCCAGATTGAAGGGCAGTTTCCCCAAGGGCCTTTTCCCAAAAGAGAGCATCGCGAAAAGTTTGTAAAGGACTGGTTCCAGGTTCCTGATGACAAATTCAAACAGTACTTTCTGGACTGGGAACCGCGCGGGGAAAACTCGATGCCCTACTATCCAACGGTCGAGATGACCTGCGACATCGTCGACTGGATGGAAAAAATGCACTACATCGATGATGCCCTCGGCATGTGCGCGGGGTTGTCGTCATTTCATTTGAAAGCGCCCTATCATATCCACAATTTTCCCAAATTCATTTCTGCCGGTACGGGGATCGAAATGGATGAGGATAAGCTGACCCAGGCCGCCAAACGTTACCGGACCCTGGTCAGGGCCATCAATATCCGAAGGGGGATGCGCCGCAAAGACGAGAAACCGCCCGAGGATCATTGGAAAAAAAGAATTCCCGAACTCGAAAAAGAGCTCCTGGACACTTACTATGCATACAAGGGGTGGAACAATGACGGCATCCCTACCCAGGCGTCCTTAGAGGAGTTGGGACTGGATTATGTGAGCGAAGATTTTTTAAAGAGAGGGGGATCCTGACGGATGGCGAATAAAACCATTAAAACCATAAGAGTGGACGTGGACAAATGCAATGGCTGCCGGGCATGCGAAGTCATCTGCTCCGCTTTTCACGCCGAACCGAAATACAGCAGCAACAATCCGGCGAGGTCTCGCATCCGGGTGATCCGTGAACCGTTCAGCGACATATATGTTCCCGTTTATGCCGGCGAGTATACGCCTGCCGAATGTGCCGGCCGGGAAAAGTATACGATGGATGGAAAAGAGTATGAAGAGTGTGCCTTCTGCCGGGCATCCTGCCCGTCCCGTCCCGAGTTCAAGGAACCCGATTCCGGACTTCCCTTGAAATGCGATATGTGCGAGGGCGAGGAGCAACCTCTGTGCGTCAAGTGGTGCCTGGCGGACGCCCTGATTTATGAAGAGAGGGAAGAGGAAGTTGAAGAAGCGGTGGAGCAGGAGGAACTGGAGATCGGCCTGGAAACGCTGGCGAACAAATATGGATTGCAGAAAATTACGGATGCACTGAGCCGCATGAACGAAAAAGAGTGAGTTGCCGTCCGTAAAAGCTATTTCCTGAATTAGAAAAAAGAATTTTGTTACAAAAAGACAATCACGAAAGCACGAAATCTGAAAAACACGAAAAAAGTAATACGTATTTCGTGGTTTCGTACTTTAGTGCTTTCGTGATGAAAGATTTTTCTCAATTCTGGTTCGTCTGGGTTGGGCGATAGCACGATACGCATGGCCATTTTTTATAAATTGTTGAAGGAAAAATACATATAGTGGAAACTGTAGCCCCGTTCAAAGAAGTCATCGATGAGATCAAAGCGGCCGGCGGAGAGGCCTTCCGGTTTTGTTTTCAATGCGGATTGTGCGATGCTGTCTGCCCATGGAACCGGGTGCGGCAATTCAGCATGCGCAAGATTATTCGAGAGGCGTCCTTCGGCCTGACCGAGATCGACGGCGAGGATATATGGCGCTGTACTACCTGTGGAAGATGCCCCGAGAGGTGTCCCCGGGGGGTAAAACAGATCGATGTCGGCGTATCCCTGCGGCGGGTCGCGTCGGAATACGAGGTGTTTCCTGCTTCCGTCCGTTCAGCCCGCACCGCAAGAGCCAGCCTCATTTCCGAAGGCAACCCCCTGCAGGGGGAGCGGCAAAAGCGGGAGGACTGGGCCAAGGATATGGCGGTGAAGACATATACCGAGGGTATGGAAATTCTGTACTTTGTCGGTTGCTACTATAGTTATGATCCGAGGATGAAAAAGGTCGCCATGGCCACCGTCGACATCCTGAACAAAGCCGGGGTCGATTTCGGTATATTGGGCACGGCGGAGAACTGCTGTGGAGAAAGTATCCGCAAGACCGGCAGTGAAAAAGTATTCAAACAACTGGCCCGGGACAATATCAAAACATTCATCGATCACGGTGTAAAACGGATCGTTGTCTCATCCCCGCACTGCTACCATACCTTCAAGAACGAATATCCGGAATTTATGGTGAATTTTGAAGTGATTCACCTTTCTCAATATCTCATTGAACTGCTGGATGCGGGCAGGCTTGAACTCAGGGGATCATACCGTCGGAAAATAACCTATCATGATCCCTGTTACCTGGGCCGGCATAACGATATCTACGCTGCACCGCGCAATATATTGCAAAAAATATCGGGTCTGGAACTGGTTGAAATGGTTGAGTCGCAGAGTGACAGTCTCTGCTGCGGCGGCGGCGGCGGCCGAATCTGGATGGATACGCCCAAAGAAGAGCGGTTTTCCGATATCAGATTGCAGCAAGCCCATGAGACCGGAGCCGAGATCCTGGTTACGGCCTGTCCGTACTGTATCACCAATTTCGAGGAAAGCCGGTTGAACCTGGAATATGACGAGGTCCTGGAGATCAAGGATATTGCCGAAATTGTGAGTGAGGTTATTGCTTAGCGGTGAACGGTGTAGGGTATACGGTGTAGGGTATACGGTGTACGGTGCAGGGTATAGGGTATGCGGTGCACGGTTTAGGGTATACGGTGCACGGTTTAAGGTATAATTTTCACCGCCCCGATGAAATAAAAGAACAAAGATTTCATGGGGCAGGCAGAGTCGCGGAGAACGCAGAGAAATTTTCTTTTTTGCCGCAGACATTTTTTAATAGCGACGAAGTCGCGTTCACTAATCGTTTGGTACAAACGATTAGGAAGGGATATATACCCGTGGAAAACGAAGTATTGCCCGAAGAAATTATGCAACAAATTTCTGAAAGCCCCGAAGACAATGGTTTTGGTGATGTTATGGTTGTCGGCGGTGGTGTCAGCGGGATTCAAGCCTCTCTTGACCTTGCCGCTGCCGGTTTTAAAGTCTACCTGGTGGAGAAGGAGCCGAGCATCGGCGGGCACATGGCTCAGCTTGACAAGACCTTCCCCACCAACGACTGCTCCATGTGAACTCTGTCGCCTAAACTGGTCGAGGTCGGCCGGCATCCAAATATAGAGGTCCTGACATACACCGAAGTCGACGGTGTGGAAGGGACAGCAGGGGACTTTCAGGTCACCCTGAAAAAAAAGCCTAGGTATATCATCGAAGAAAAATGCACGGGTTGTATGACCTGTGTAAAATACTGCCCGGTGGAATACCCCGATCAGTTCAACCAGGAAATTTCCGAGAACAAGGCCATTCACGTATACTTTTCCCAGGCGATTCCCCTGGTGACCTATATCGATGACAGATGTCTTTTTTTAAAAGAGAATAAATGCGATATCTGCAGGGGGGTATGTAAAAACGAAGCCATCGATTTCAATCAAACCGTTGAAAAGGTGGAAATCAATGTCGGTGCCATTATCCTCTCGTACGGCATCGAGCCCTTCGACCCCAAAGTCAAAGCGGAATACGGCTACGGAAAGATGCAGAATGTGGTCACCAGTATGGACTATGAACGACTGCTCTCCTCCACCGGACCCTACGAAGGCAAGGTGCTGCGCGCTTCCGACAAAAATCGCCCTAAAAAAATTGCCTGGCTCCAATGTGTCGGTTCAAGACGGGTAACTCCCGGCGAAAACAGTTATTGTTCAGGTGTGTGCTGTACCTATACCCAGAAACAGGTGATTTTGACCAAAGATCACGACACTACGACCGAGTGTACGATTTTTCACAACGACATACGTTCGTTCGGCAAAGATTTTGAGCGCTATTTTCAGCGGGCGGAACAACTTCCCGGGGTCCGGTTCATCCGGAGCTATGCATCCATCGCAGGAGAACTTCCCGAAAGCGGGAACATTGCGGTACGGTATGCCACGTCCGACGATGGCGTAAAAGAGGAGGAATTCGACATGGTGGTGTTATCTGTCGGGCTGAACCCTCCCGCCGACCATAAAGTGCTGGCAGAAAAGTACGGTATAGAACTCAACGAACACGGTTTCAGCAAAGCCATTCATTCCAACCCCCTACAAACCAACCGGCCGGGGATATTTGTCAGCGGCGCCCTCATGGGGCCTACCGACATACCCGAGTCGGTGTTTACCGCCAGTGGTGCCGGTGCCCAGTGCGGGGAGCTCCTGGATTTCAGGCGGGGTAAGCTGGCCCGGGAAAGAATTTATCCACAGGAAAGAGATGTCTCTCAAGAGGCGCCTAAAATCGGTGTTTTTGTGTGCCATTGTGGGACCAATATCGGCAGTGTCGTCGACGTTCCTTCCTCGGTCGACTATGCCCTGACTTTGCCCAACGTTGTTTATGCGCAGGAGCAGCTGTTTTCATGTGCCACGAATTCCGCTAAGGAGATAACCGACCTGGCCGAGGAAAAAGGCCTCAACCGGGTGGTTATCGCCGCCTGTTCCCCCAGGACACTGGAGCCATTGTTCCGGGACACCCTGAGAGAGGCGGGCCTCAATCAATACTACTGCGACATGGCCAATATTCGCGAGCACTGCTCCTGGGTCCATTCCAGGCAAAAGGAAGAGGCCACTGAAAAAGCAAAGGACATCATCCGTATGTCGGTGGCGCGGGCCCGCTATCTGGAACCATTGCAGGAATTTGACCTGCCGGTCAACAAAGCCGCCCTGGTGGTCGGGGGAGGGATAGCCGGCATGACCTGTGCACTTTCCATTGCCGCCCAGGGGCACGATGTCCACCTGGTGGAAAAAGAGAAGAACATGGGCGGGATGGTGCGTAGAATTCACACCACCATTGAGGGCATGGATGTTCAGGCGTATCTGGATGATTTAATCCGTGATGTTTACCGCAACCCCCTGATCCATGTATCCCATGAGTCTGATATAAAAGATGTTTCCGGCTACCTGGGTAATTTTACCACCACTGTGGAAACCGAGGGTCGGATCAAGACAATACAGCATGGCGCTTCCGTTCTGGCCATCGGTGCCGATGTATATATGCCCACCGAATACCTTTACGGTGAAAACGATAAGGTGTTCACCCATTTGGAATTGGGGGAGCAGATTGCCGCAGGAGCAGAAAGGGTTGTCGGCGCGCAAAGCCTGGTTATGATCCAGTGTGTCGGCTGCAGAAACGAGGACAGGAATTACTGTTCCCGGGTCTGCTGCAGCCATGCGGTAAAGAATGCTTTGAAACTGAAAGAGAAAAACCCCGAGATGGATATCTACATTCTCTACCGGGATATGCGGACCTATGGTTTCAGGGAGGATTATTACCGCGAAGCGGCAGACAATGAGGTAAAGTTTATCCGTTACCAGCCTGATGACAAGCCTCTGGTGGAGGCAGCCCAGGAGGGTGGCCGGGAAATTTTAAGAATAAGCGTGCCGGATCCGATTTTAGGTCAGCGGCTTGAACTGGATGCCGATATCCTTTCACTGGCCGCCGCCGTGATTCCCTCCGCGTCCACCAAACAGATTGCCGGGTTATTCAAAGTCACGCTGAGCCCGGATGAATTTTTCAAGGAAGCCCATGTCAAACTGAAACCGGTGGAGTTTTCCGCAGATGGTGTCTATCTTTGCGGGACGGCGCATTATCCCAAGCATATACAGGAAACCATCAATCAGGCATACGGGGCTGCCGGCAGGGTTTTGACGTTGCTGGCCAACGATACGGTCACCGCCTCGGGATCGGTCTGCGAGGTGATTGAACAGGATTGTGTCTCCTGCGGCGCCTGCATCAGCGCCTGCACCTATGATGCCATAGAATTTATCGATACGGCCAAGGGCAGGAAGGCCTGGGTGAACCCGATTCTCTGTAAGGGGGATGGCCTCTGCAACGCCAAGTGCCCGACCAATGCCATCGTGCTGAAGCACTTTACCGACGATGAACTCCAGGGCCAGATCGATGCGGCGACCAATACGCAGGATGAAATCAAACAGCAGATGAAAGCCGCTGGATGAGTCTGAATTCTAATGCACCGAGGGTAGAACGGCTTGCCCAAAACAATGAACATCGATTATCGAACGTCAAACATCGAATGATTAACAAAAAA
Source organism: Deltaproteobacteria bacterium (assembly GCA_019313725.1). Lineage (GTDB taxonomy): Bacteria > Desulfobacterota > Desulfobacteria > Desulfobacterales > B30-G6 > JAJDNW01. Next base: position 77 of record JAFDAT010000256.1, on the reverse strand, counting down.
ATGACGATTAGGATCGGCCATTTGAATGTGCGCAAAAATTACAAACCAATCACGAAAACACGAAAGTATCAAAGCAC
>JAFDAT010000255.1 GCA_019313725.1 Deltaproteobacteria bacterium | reverse complement strand
CAGGACGGCGAAGAGGTCGTTGGCGATAACCAGATCTTCAAAGCTGGCGGTTATCCCCAATTCCAGGGCCCCGGCCCCGCACAATATGGTCGGCCGTCCCGCATAAGATGTCACAAATGCAGCGATGCACTCCTGCAAAACAGATTCCGAGCCGGCAACGATGGCGTTGGTTGCCGGTCCGTGAAAGTCACAGATCAGGCGGTAGTGCTCCACCGCCATTTGTGCCGCCGCAGCCGAAATCATGGCCCCCTCTGTCAGCATGCCCGTGATACCCGTTGCCATATCCATTGCCGGAAAACGCGGTGCCCAGATAAGGGGAGCACCCGGGTGGGCCAGCTGCGAGATAACGATGGTGGCCAATTGTTCGACATTTGCCAGAAGCAGGGAGCCTGCCAGGGTTATCGGCCCGGTGGCCCCGATGTTCGGTGTGGAGCATGCTTCCACCGGAATACCGTATTCACCGCCCGTGTACAAAGCCTCGATGAAGACATCCGGAAAAGACAATGGGGATATGTGGGGATCCAGGATACTGATGATCGGTCGTTTACGTAAATTTTCAACGCCGCCGACAACGGCCCCGGCCATCTGAACAATGAAAGGAAAGGTCCCCGGATTCAGTGCGCGCACGCTGATATGCTTATCCGTGTGTTTGAGCATGGCTTCCAGCGTTTTCAGCTCCAAAATTTCCAGCGGCACATCGCCAGGATACAGCGGGGCCACCACGTTTATATGCTCTAAAGCATCGGCAAGCCTTGTAAAATCCTCTGTATCGGTGAGCACGGCATTTCTGATCTCTCCGGATTCAAGATCCACGACCTGGGTCATGCCGCCCGAATTTCTGGTGTGCATTTTTCCGCCGGGCTCCAGGACGATATCCCGCTCCGGATTTCTGCCGGCCATGGTTATCTTGCGCGGAACTGTTTTGAGCGCCCGTTCCACAAGGCCGGCATGGAAGGTGACTTTTTTCGTCTTGATGTTGACCTGGGCGCCACAGTCTGCCAGATTTTTCAATGCGGCTTCATGAACGACCTCAATCCCCTCTTCCCGCAGCAGGTAAAGAGATTGCTCATGAATTTTCAGCATGTCCGCATTTGTTAAAAACCGAACGCTGCCCAGGCCGCCTTTAGGCGTCTTTAACATTCAGCTACCCCTCCAGCTGTGGCTCTGAAGCCCTCCGACTTTTGCAACGTTGGGGGTAGGGACAGGTTCAAGATTTGGCCCTGGCTTTCATTCCCGTTTCCGTAAGCATAAGCGCCAGGAGACCCGCCAGCACGAAACCGACGCCGCCGAATAATAAACCCGACCAAATGGGCTCCATGTTCAACATCGACATCTCGGCCAGGGGAAAGAGAAAGCCGGTGATGTTGCTGCCCATGTTCATGAGACCCACGGCCGTACCGGCCAGGGCAATGCCGATGGCTTTCAATTCAACGGGTATCGCCAGAATGATGGGCATGGCGCCGGCCATGAACCCCAAAACCGTCAGAAATACCCACAACATGGAGTTGCCGGGTGTTTTGACGGCAAGAAACATCATCACGGTCGCCAATCCGCATAATATCATGGAAACAGTAAAAATCCACCGTCGCTTGCCGATCCAGTCCGACAGCATGGGCAGAATCGCACAGCCGACAATCATGGCCACTGTCGAAACCGCCATGGAGTTGTTGGCATCCGCCCGGGACCATCCCAACTGCTCCATCATGCTGGGGAATAAGCCCGTAAGGCCTATCCAGCCGCCCATCAGCAGGGAAAATATAGCAATCAGATACCATGAATCCCTGATTTTCAGAATATTGCCGACCATACGCATGGAGCCAATATTGGCTTCGGCGGCTATGGCCTCCTGGCTTTTTTTCATTCCTGAAGCCTCATCCCGCTTCTCCTTAACCAGCACGAACCAGAGGATCGTGCACAATCCGGTCAGCGCCGCCCAGAAATGGTAGGTGTTCTGCCAGCCGCCGACAGCGGCCGAAATCATCGTCCCGGAAATTGACATGCCCACCGCAGCCCCGATGGAGTATGCGGCCATGACCAGTCCGTTAATCGCCGCCAGTTGGTTTGGCGGAAACCATTGACCGATGACTTTAGGGTAGTTGACCATGAAAACGTAGGATGATCCCCCCCACAGAAATGTGGCTATCGCAATGCCGGCATAAGATGAAAACACCCCTCGCATGGCACCAAACACGGTACAGAGTACCAGAGAAATGCCGATCACCCAGTAGACACCGTATTTGTCGGCCGCAAGACCCGCGGGCAGGCAGATGAGTATGCCGCCCAGCGGAATCAATGCCCAGATGGTCTGAAACGTTGACAGGGCAATCCCCGTGGTCTCGGACATCTGGGTAAAAAGCACCGGCATGACCATCCAGTTTGCTCCGAGAACAATCCCCATTATTGCAAACATGACCCCAAAAACTATCCACTTATAACCCGATGATTTCGTTTCCTGACCCTGGGTTTCGTCTTCAATTTTCGTATGCATGCGTCTCCCCTTTTCCTATTGGCGGTTCAGCCGTTTATACAGTTTTTTATTGTTTTTATATATCGTCAGAAATGCATCGTACAATTCATCATAAAGTTTTCGGTTCCCGGGATCGGGACTATAGGTGGCGGTACATTTTACCAGTCGGGGCAGATCGGCAACGGTTTGATAACCAAGGGCAATGGCTGCTAAAAATGCGGCCCCCCGGCCATTGCACTGAATCGGGTCCTCTATCTGCTTGATTTCTCTGTCCAGCACATCGGCAAAAATCTGGCACCAGACATCTGAATTGCCGCCCCCCCCGACCAGCAGCAGGGATTCCATTTTCCTTTTGATGAATTTTTCCACATAATACAGCATCCACCGGGTGTTATAAGCCACGCCCTCGTACACGGCCCTTATCATTTGGTCCATATTTGTAGAGATGGACATATTGAAAAAACCGCCGCGCAGAAAACTGTCGTCCACCGGGGTTCTTTCCCCGTGCAGCCAAGGGGTGTAGATCAGTTTTCCACTGCCGGGATCGACCCGTTCAACAATTTTGTTAAATGTTTCATAGATATTGTCCGGATAATCGGCAGGCCTCTGAATGCCCAATTCATTCTGGTAGTAGATCAGGTTTGATTTCAAGAAAGCCAGATTCCCCCCGGCGATGTCCTGGGCATTCGCGGTATAGTATTTTCCGGGAACAGCATGGGGAAAGGAGGCTATCTGGTGGAAGACATCGGCCTTTTTGTAGGGCACCACACATTGTATCCAGGAGCCGGTACCGATATAAATGTGTCCCTGGTAATCCTCAACCGTGCCGGCACCCACCCCGGCAGACTGCAGATCCGGTGAACCGACCACTACCTTTACATCCCTGCTGATGCCGATTTCATCGGCGACGTCGGCTTTGATGTTACTCAGTATGTCGGTGGCCGATTTTAAAGGCGGCAGTTTGTCCCGATCGATCTTTAATTTCCGGATCAGTTTGTCATCATAATCAAGATTGTTGATATCCCGGGTATTGATCACCCAGAACAGCATCATGGAATCCGGCGAGGAAGCAAATTCTCCGGACAGTTTCAAATTCAGATAATCCTTGCTGCCCAGAAACATATAAGTGTTTTTATAGATTTCGGGATGCGCATATTTGACAAAAAGGACGTGGGCGATATCGTCTTTTCCAGATAAGGTGGGGATACCCGCCGTCCTCGGGATCCAGCATAACAGGCTGGATAAGCTGTAGCCTTCGAGTTCGATGACCCCACCCACAACCTTTTTTACATAAGGTGCTCCCCGGCTGTCCGCCCATGTCAGCGCGTTCATGAGCGGCTCCCCCTTTTTGTCAACCGCCACGGTGCTCGAAAAAGTGCTGGATACCCCGATGGCCACGATGTCTTCAGCCGGAACGCTTTTCTTTTCAACCAGCCGACGGCACGTTTTCAGGGTGGCCTGCCACCACTCTTCCGGATCCTGTTCCGCCCCGCCTTCGGGCAGAATGTTTATGGGCGTGGGTTCAAACTCGAAATCGATACTTTTGCCTGAAACAGAAAAAAGGGAGGTCTTCAATCCCGTTGATCCATGGTCGACCGCAAGAATATACTTATCCTGGTCCTGCTGGTTCATCCGCCCTCCTAATTCTGGAATAAATTTATCTATTTTTTTGATGGTCCAATCGGAACGTTAAGCAGACAATTTTTCATGCTCGACCGCGCACAATGAAGCATGAAACTGTAATTACCTATAAGATTCAATGCAGGTTTATGGCTGCCTGTTTATAGTGAATGCCATATGCGTTCATTCAAATCCCAGGGTGCCGCCCGGATTCATGATGCCGTTGGGATCGAAGTGGTGCTTTACAGCCCTCAAAACATCCATCTGCTGTTTTCCCAGGTGTTGAGGCAACCATGGACCGATCATTTTCCCCACACCGTGATGGTGGCTGAGAGACCCTCCACTTGCTTGAATTTTATCAATAATTCCGGACTGGAACGCCCTGTATTCGTCGATGTCGTCCATGCGTGTTATAAAGATGAAATAGAGGTTCGTCCCCTGGGGGTAAAAATGAGATGCATGGGTCATGCAGGCCGTGTGTTTTCTCGATTTTATAAATTTTCGAACCCCTTCATAAAGGCCGTGAATGTTATCCCAGGTGACACCGGCTTCCAGGGTATCCACCATTATGCCGAAATCATCCAGGTCCTCGCGCATATAGGGATCCGCGTAGCGGCCATGCTCCCAGTTTTTCATGGGGTAGCCGCCGATATACATGGCTTTGTTGGCTCGGCATACTTTTTTAATATTCTTTTTTACATGCTTTGCATAACTGAGCGATCCTTCTGCCTGGCCGACGCAGATACACCTTTTCCCCGGCTTGTAGCCGCGCAGGGCGATGCCCTTGTCGATAATCGTGCCGTCTATGCCATACAGCCGCATGGCGATTTCCGTCTCTTCCGGATCGGAAATCCTGAATACCGAAGGCATTCCGAATTCTCCCTGGCAAACCTCCCTGGCACCGTCCACAGCCGATGGCCAGTCAGGAAAAACAAAGGCAAAACGCTGCCTGTTTTCCGGCATATATCGAAATATTTTCAAGGTCGCACTTACCAGAACGCCGAAAGCCCCCTCGCTCCCCTTCATGATATCGTTTACCTTCGGGCCTGTGGCGGTGGCAGGATAGTCCAGGGTTTTAAATTCCCCCACCGGGGTGACATACTCCTGGCTGATAACGATATCGCCCATGTCACCGTAATATGTCGACTGCTGCCCGGAACCCGAGGCGGCAATCCAACCGCCTACCGAGGAGAACTCAAAAGATTGCGGAAAATGGCCGCAGGTATATTTTCTTTTGGCCTGCATTAACGACGGGGCATTGTTCAGGATGTCCTCATATTGAGGTCCGAGTATGCCCGGCTGAACAGTAGCGGTGTGGTTGGTTTCATTGAGATCGAGAAGCTTGTTCATGTGCTTTCCCAGGTCGAGACTGATACCGCCCTTTACGCACCGGAAGCCCATAGTTACCGAGGAACCGCCCCCGTGGACATAAATGGGTATTTTC